>DASSLH010000393.1:0-4042 GCA_035689625.1 Candidatus Methylomirabilota bacterium
GCCGTAGAGCGCCAGGCTCTCACGGAACGCGGAGCGCCGGCGCAGCAGGTCGTCCCACGCCTCGCGCAGCGCGCTCATGCGCCAGAAACGTCGAGGGGCCCTCGCGGGCCCCTCGTGCGTGCGGGAAGGAGGAAAACCTGCCTCAGGCCTGGACCGACATGAGGACGACGTAGCGCAGGACGAAGCCGCCGATCAGCACCAGCGTCGCCGCCAGCGCGCCGACGGCGCGCGCGCGCTGGCCGACGAAGTCGAGCACCAGCGGCAGCACGAGGCCGACGCCGATGAGTCCGCCCCAGAACAGCGTGGCGTAGTGGCCGCTGGTGAGCGGCTGGCCGGCCGCGCCCAGCAGCACGACGAGCGCGAGCAGCAGCACCAGCTCGAGGACCATCGAGTAGCGATCGGCGTGCTTGAGCTTGCCCCAGCCCTCGCCGGCCGCGGCGCCGCTGACGAACAGCACCAGCGTGATCGCCGCGATGCCCGTGGAGGCGCCCGAGGCCAGGAACAGCGCGCCCATCAGGCGGGCGTCCCGCCAGAACGGCATCGCCGAGTTGCTCAGCAGCACGCCGGTGTAGCTGGCGAGGAAGAAGCCGAAGAAGATGCCGACGAGGCTGATCTTCCGCCTCAGCGCGAGGCTTGCCTCCGAGCCCGAGAGGCTCAGCACGGAGGAGACGAACGAGAAGGCGCCGAACAGACCAACGGCCCAGGCCCCGATGGACATCGGATCCCAGAACTTGAAGTCTGTGATCATGTGCAGGAAGCGCGTGGGCACGCCGAGGTCGGCGATGAGGAGCAGCCCGCACGCCAGGGCCAGCGGCAGCGACAGCAGGTAGCCCGCCCGCGCGACGGCGCGGTCGGTGGCGCTGCCGAAGTTGTCGGCGATGGCGGCCGTGAAGTAGGCGCCCCCGGCGACGCCGCCGAGGAAGAAGTACCAGACGATCATCATCTCCCAGTGGGGCACCTTAAGCATCGGGGCCTCCCTTCCCGCGCTCGCGGAACGAGAGCAGCACGCCGAGCCCGACCAGCAGCGCCGAGCCGATGGACAGCAGCGAGTCCGCGATCACGTTGCGCTGCGGGCGCACGGGGTTGTCCGGCAGGTTGTACGTCGCCGGCCTCGCCAGCAGCAGGAAGAACGCGTTGAGGCCGCCCAGGAACCCCTTGCTGTCGGCGCCGTAGAGCTGGGCGTCCTTGAAGCCCATCGCCTTGAGCGTCTCGACGCGCTTGCCGGCCTTGCTCACCAGCTCGTCGCGGAAGCCGAACTGGATCGACTCGGTCGGGCACGCCTTGGCGCAGGCCGGGCCCAGGCCGTTGTGGATGCGGTCGTTGCAGAACGTGCACTTCTTGGCGGTGCCGGTGGCCTCGTTGAAGCTCACCACGCCGAACGGGCACGAGGACACGCAGTAGCGGCAGCCGTTGCAGACGTCCTGGCTGATGTTGACGGTGCCGTACTCCGTCCGGTAGATGGCGCCGGTCGGGCACGCCTCCAGGCAGCCAGCCTCAGCACAGTGCTTGCAGACGTCGGACATCAGCAGCCAGGCGAGGTCGCCGTTGGGCTTGCCGCCCGGCTCCTCGATGAAGCGCACCAGGCGATACGTCTTGTCCGTGAAGTGGGCGTGATTCTGGTAGCTGCCGGTCCACTCCGGCACCTCGAGGCCGAGCTCGTTCCACTGCTTGCACGCCACCTGGCAGGCGCGGCAGCCGATGCACAGTGACGTGTCGGTGAACATCGCCAGCGTGCGGGCCATGGCTTACACCACCCCCTTCTTCACGTTGCAGACGAAGGCCTTCGTCTCCTGGATGTAGACGTTGGGGTCGCCGACGGTCGCCGAGAGGTCGTTGGTGATGTCGCCGTGGCTGCCGGGCAGCGCGTCCACGCCCTTCCAGCCCCAGTGCCAGGGCACGCCGATCTGGTGCACCGTCTTGCCGTTGATCGTGAACGGCTTCAGGCGGTTGGTGACCATCGCGGTGACGTGCACCTTGCCGCGCGGGCTCAGCACGGTGATCTTCTCGCCGTTCTCGATTCCGAGCTCCTTGGCCAGCTCGTGGCTGATCTCGGCGAAGTGCGAGTGGTGCAGCTCGGCCAGCATCGGCAGGTAGCGCGACATGACGCCCGAGAGGTGATGCTCGGTGAGCCGGTACGTCGTGATGACGTACGGGTAATCGGGCGAGCCCACCGGCGCCAGGTCATTCTTGCCGTCCGGCACCTTCCAGATCTTCACGACCGGGTTGACCTGCTGCCTGGACAGCAGGTTCTTCGTGGGCGACTCGACGGGCTCGTAGTGCTCGGGGAACGGCCCGTCGTTGAGCGGCCCGAAGAAGCCGCCCACCAGATCCGTCCGCATGATGAACGGCTTGTCGCCGCCCTTGGCGTCGGGCGCCACCACCGGGTTGAAGTCCGGCACGTCGAGGCCGACCCACTTGCCCGGCTTGTCCGCCGGCGTGAGCCCGGGCGCGCTCGGATCCCACCAGATCAGCTTCTTCTTCTCGCTCCACGGCTTGCCGTTGAGGTCGGCCGCCGCCCGGTTGTAGAGGATGCGGCGGTTGGCCGGCCACGAGAAGCCCCAGCCGTGCGCCAGGTAGTCCTTGTCGTCGGCCGGCTTGCGCCCGGCCGCCTTGTTGACGAGCTTGCCGTCCGGCGTCTCGTTGACTACGCCGGTGTAGATCCAGCAGCCCGACGCGGTCTTGCCGTCGTCGGTGAGGTGCGCGAACGTGCTGACCGCCTGGCCCTTCTTGTAGACGACCTTGCCGTCCTTGTCGGTGATGTCCTCGGTCGCGAAGCCGTTGACCTCCTTCAGCACCTGCACCATCTCGGGCTCGTCGGGCTTGTCGCCGTACTTGAAATTGGCGGCCAGGAAGCCCTTGTCGCGCTCCTTCGTGCTACCGGCGTAGACCTTCTGCAGCCGGTGCGCGAGCGTGCAGATGAAGTCGGCGTCCGAGCGCGCGTCACCCGGCGGCGTGACGGCCCGGTCGTGCCACTGGATGAGCCGCATCGTGTTGGTGAGCGAGCCATCCTTCTCGGCGGCCGGCGCGGCCGGCAGGAAGAACACCTCGGTCTTGACGTCCTTGGCGTCGACGCCGGGCGCCTTCCAGAACTCCGCCGTCTCGGTCAGGAAGATGTCGACGACCAGCAGCCAGTCGAGCTTGGCCATCGCCGCGCGCGCCAGCTTGGCGTTGGGGCCGCCGACCGCCGGGTTCTGGCCGTCGGCCAGGAAGCCCTTGATCTTGCCCTCGTACATGTCCACGAACATGTGCTGGTGGCTGTAGGCGTCGGCGGAGGCGCGCTTGGGCAGCCACTGGTAGCCGAACTCGTTGTCCTTCGTGGCGGCGTCGCCGTAGAAGGCCTTGAGCAGGCTGACCATGAACTTGGGCTTGTTCGTCCAGTACCCGCCCTTGGGCGTCTCCTTTTCCAGGTACGTCTTGAGGTCCGGGTGCTGGTCGCGCAGCGGCATCGCCAGGTAGCCCGGCAGCTCGTGGTAGAGCAGCTCGAGGTCGGTGGCGCCCTGCACGTTGGCGTGGCCGCGCAGCGCCACGACACCGCCGCCCGGCCGGCCGATGTTGCCGAGCAGCAGCTGCAGCATGCACAGCGAGCGGATGTTCTCGACGCCGTTCGTGTGCTGGGTCAGGTTCAGCGCGTAGGTGATCGTGCCCGTCTTGTCGGGGCCTGCGCTCGAGCAGTACAGCTGGGCGACCTCCTCGAACTTGGCCTTCGGGATGCCGCAGACCTTCTCGATCATCTCCGGCGTGTAGCGGCTGTAGTGGCGCCGCAGCAGCTGGAAGACCGTCTGCGGATCTCTCAGCGTGAGGTCGCGCTTGGGATTACCCTCGCCGTCGACCTGGTACTTCCAGGACGACCGGTCGTAGGCCTTCTTGGCCGGGTCGAAGCCGGTGAACAGGCCGTCGAGGTCGGTGGGTGTCTTGAACGCCGGATCGATCAGGAACGAGGCGTTCGTGTAGTGGACGACGTAGTCCTTGAAGTAGAGGTCGTGCGCGATCGCGTAGTGGATGAGCCCGCCGAAGAACGCGATGTTCGTGCCCGATCGGATCG
>DASSLH010000394.1:0-2553 GCA_035689625.1 Candidatus Methylomirabilota bacterium
TGACCTATCCCGAGGGCCGCTACGAGCTGCGCGGCGAGGGGACCGTTAGCAGCCCGTACTACTGGGTCTAAATCCCGACCGGCGCCGTGTCGGTGCCCAACCCGCCCCCGCCGCCGCTGCCGCAGATGAAGTAGCCAGGCGCGAGCGCCGCCCGCGACCGCCCGGCCGCGGGCCGCTCGCCCTCGTCGACGGCCGTCCGCTCCACCCGCCGGAAGGCCGCGTCACGGGCGGTGTATACTACGGGGGCTTTGCCGTTGGAGAGGTGGCCGAGTCGGCCGAAGGCAGCCGCCTGCTAAGCGGTTACAGGGCCAAAAGCTCTGTCCAGGGTTCGAATCCCTGCCTCTCCGCCATGCGCCCTTAGCTCAGGTGGACAGAGCGTCGGACTACGAATCCGAAGGCCAGAGGTTCGAATCCTCTAGGGCGCACCACTCTCCGCGCGACGACGAGGGCTGGATGCGAGAGGCGCTCGCCGAGGCGGAGCGCGGGCGGGTGGCCGGCGAGGTGCCGATCGGCGCGGTGGTCGTCGCCGAGGGCGCCATCGTCGGCCGCGCGCACAACGCGCCCGTCGCGCTCAGTGATCCAACGGCGCACGCCGAGGTGCTGGCGCTGCGGGACGCTGCGGGCAAGGCGGGGAATTACCGGCTGCCGGGCGCGACGCTCTACGTGACCGTCGAGCCGTGCGCGATGTGCTGCGGTGCGGCGGTCCACGCGCGGATCGCGCGCGTGGTGTACGGGGCGCGCGATCCGAAGGCGGGCGCCGTCGAGTCGCTGTACCGGTTGCTCGACGACGCGCGGCTGAACCATCGCGTGGCGGCGACGGGCGGCGTGCTCGCCGACGCGAGCGCGGCGCTGCTGCGCGGGTTCTTTGACAGTCGACGGCGTTGATTGGCGCGGAGGGGTGGCCGAGCCCGGTTGAAGGCGTCCGACTCGAAATCGGATAGGGGCCCAGAAGGTCCCTCGGGGGTTCAAATCCTCTCCCCTCCGCCAATTTTCCGCTCCGGAGGGGTGACCGAGCGGCCGAAGGTGCGGCACTGGAAATGCCGTGCGCGGGGCGAACCCCTGTGCCGTGGGTTCAAATCCCACCCCCTCCGCCATCATTGCGACGTGGCCGTGCTAGACGGGGAGTTAGCGGTGCCCTGTAGCCCGCAATCCGCTTCAGCGGGGTTGAATCCCCTCTCGAGGGCGGGCCGTGTTGAATGAGCCTCGTGGGACGGTGTTGAAGGCTGGGCCCCACGCAATGAGAATCGTCGAACCCCGCCAGGCCCGGAAGGGAGCAACGGTAAGGCGACCCTCTCGTGTGCCGTGGGAGTACCTGGCTGGAGCCGGCTCCGCAGGGAGATCGCAGTACGGCTCGATCGACGGAGGGTGCACGGTCACTTTCACGCCATGACCTACCAGGTGCTCGCCCGCAAGTATCGTCCGGCGACGTTCGACGCCGTCGTCGGCCAGGACGCGATCGTCCGCACGCTGCGCAACGCGCTGGTGTCCGGCCGCATCGCCCACGCCTATCTGTTCGCAGGGCCGCGCGGCATCGGCAAGACGACGACCGCGCGCCTGCTGGCGCGCGCGCTGCTGTGCCGGGACCGGCAGGGCGCCGAGCCGTGCGGGCGGTGCCCGGCGTGCCAGGACGCCGCCGCCGGCGTGGACATCATCGAGATCGACGCGGCGTCCAATCGGCGCATCGACGACGTCCGCGCGTTGCGCGAGAACGTCAAGTACGCGCCGGCGCATGGCCGCTTCAAGGTCTACATCATCGACGAGGTCCACCAGCTCACCGCGGAGGCGTTCGACGCCCTGCTCAAGACCCTGGAGGAGCCGCCGGCCCACGTCGTGATGGTGCTCGCCACGACGGATCCGCGCGACCTGCCGGCCACCATCCTCTCCCGCGTGCAGCGCTTCGACTTCCGGCCGATCTCACCCGATCTCATGACGGCGACGCTGGAGGCGATCCTGAACCAGGAGCAGATCGCGTTCGAGGCGGCGGCGCTGCCGGCGATCGTGCGGGCCGCCGAGGGCTCGCTGCGCGACGCGCTCTCGCTGCTCGACACGGCCATCGCCTACGGCAACGGCCGCCTGGAGGCGCAGACGACGGCGGCGCTGCTGGGCACCACGGCGCCCGCCGAGGTGCGGGCGTTCGCGCGGGCGCTGATGGCTCACGAGGCGACGCCGGCGCTGGAGGCGATCGACCGCGCGGCCCGCGAGGGCGAGGATCTCGGCGCGTTCACGCGCGACGTCGTCGAGCTGCTGCGGCGCGCGCTGGTGCTCAAGGCGGCGCCGGCCGCGAAGCTGGCCGACGTGCCGCACGCCGAGGCCAACGAGTTGCGCGCGCTGGGCGAGAGCGCCTCGCTGGACGACCTGCTCTACGTGCTGCGCGCCTTCCTCGACGCCGACGAGGCCATGCGCGAGTCGCCGCATCCGCGCGTGGAGCTCGAGATCGCGGCCGTGCGGGCGACGCGGCGGCCCCAGCCGCGCGCGCTCGAGGACGTGCTGAAGCGGGTGGAAGAGGCCGAGTCGCGGCTGCGCCAGCAGGCGGCCGGCCCCGCCGCCGGCGTG
>DASSLH010000395.1:0-2195 GCA_035689625.1 Candidatus Methylomirabilota bacterium
CCTGGCCGCGATGGTCGAGCTGTGGACGGCGCGGGCGCCCAAGTTCGCCGGCCGCTACACGCGCTTCGAGGACCTCGTGTTCGAGCCCAAGCCCGTGCAGAAGCCGCACCCGCCGATCTGGGTGGGCGGCCACAGCACGGCGGCGCTGCACCGCGCCGCCCGCGTCGGCGACACCTGGCACCCGATCAACCGCGCGCCCGACGAGCTGCGTGCCGGCGTCGCCCAGATCGCCAAGCTCTGCCAGGCGATCGGGCGCGCCCGCCCGCCCGCGCTGACGCTGCGCAATGACGTCCGGATCCTGGCGCCGGGCGAGCAGCCGCCGGCGCCGGCCCACGGCGGCCGCGTGCTGGCCGGCGAGCCGGCGGCGCTGATCGAGCAGCTCGCCGAGCTGCGCGAGATCGGCGTCGAGCACCTCGTGCTGGAGTTCCTGGCCGCCGACGGCCGCGACCTCGAGGCGCAGATGGCCGGCTTCGCCGAGCGCGTGCGGCCGCGGCTGGCGTGACGGAGGCCGCCCCTCGGCTGGCGGTGCACCGGCGCGGCAGCGGGCCCGACCTGGTGCTCTTCCACGGCGGCATGGGCTCGTGGCGCCACTGGGTCCGCAACGTGGACGTTCTGGCGCAGCGCTTCACCGTGCACGCGCTCGACCATCCCTCCTACGGCGCCTCGGCCACGGTGCCGCGCGAGACGAGCGGCGCCGAGTACCTCGACCTCGTGTACCACCTGGTTGCCGAGACGTTCGACGGCCAGGCGCCGCTGCGCTTCGCCGGCTTCTCGTTCGGCGCCGCCATCGCAACGCGGCTGGCCCGGCGGCTGGCACCGCGGGTGACGCATCTCTGCCTCGTCTCGCCGGCCGGGTTCCCCGCGCGGCGCTTCGGCGAGCGGCCGATCCGCTCCTACCGCGAGGCCGGCGGCGACGAGCGGCTGTTCCGCGAGATCTGCCGCCACAACCTGCTCGTGAACATGCTGAGCGATCCGGCCAGCGTGACCGAGGAGGCCATCGACATCCAGGCCGAGGGCGTACGCCGCACGCGCTTCGACAGCCGCAAGGTGAGCGCGGGCGGCACGCTGCTGGGCGACCTGGCGCAGCTCGGCTGCCGGCTGCGCGTGCTGTGGGGCGAGCGCGACGATTCGCCGTTCCGCCCGGCCGAGCTGCTGCTGGGCGAGATCCGCCAGGCGGCCGGCGGCCACCTCGACCTGCATCGCGTCCCCGCCGCCGGCCACTGGTCGGCCTACGAGAACGCGCCCGAGGTCAACCGCCTGATGCTGGAGTTCTTCGCCGCCTAGCGCGCCGCCGGCTCGCCGCGCAGCCGCGCGCCCGAGGCCTTGTCGAACAGGTGAAAGCGCTCGAAGCCGAGCCAGACGCGCTCGCCCACCGCGTGGGAGGCTGGGCCGGTGAGCAGCGCGTGCACCGGCTGATCGCCGACGCGCACGACGAACAGCGTGGTGTCGGTCAGCGGCTGGGGCAGCCGCTCGGCGACGACGCCCGGCAGCCGCTGCGGGCCCGGCTCGGCGAGCAGGCGCACGTCGCGCGGGCGCACGCCGAGCTGCGCGTGGGCTGGCCACGGCGCGCCGCCCGGCACGCGCTCGGGGTCGAGCAGGCTGATCGGCGGGACGCCGTCCTGCAGGCTCAGGAAGCCGGCGACGAAGGCGTTGTCCGGCTCGTGGTAGAGCTCCTCGGCGGTGCCGACCTGCTCGAGCCGGCCGGCGTTCATGATCGCCAGGCGATCGCCGAGGACCAGCGCCTCGTGGTGGTCGTGGGTCACGTACACGGTCGTGATGCCGAACTCGCGCAGCAGCAGCTTGAGGTTCACGCGGTACTTCTCGCGCAGCGCCTGGTCCAGGTTGGCGAACGGCTCGTCCACCAGGAACACCGTCGCGTCGCGGGTGATGCAGCGGCCGAGCGCCACGCGCTGCTTCTCGCCGCCGGACAGCGTGGGGGGCTTGCGGTCCAGCAGCGCGGTGAGCTCCACGCCCATGAGGTCGGCGGTGCGGCGGTACTTGGCCTCGGCCAGCGCGTCGAGCGCGGGCGTCTTCCTGCGGAACATGAAGTAGGAGAGCACGTTGCGGCGCGAGGTCACGTGCGGGTAGAGCGCGTAGCCCTGGAAGACCATGCCGATGCGCCGCTCGCCCGGGGGCACCTCGGCCACGTCCATGCCGTCGTAGCGGACCTCGCCGGAGTCGGGCGGCAGCAGGCC
>DASSLH010000396.1:0-2263 GCA_035689625.1 Candidatus Methylomirabilota bacterium
CGGCGGCGCCCAGCGCCGCCAGCGCCGCCACCGCGGCGACGGCCGCCAGCCAGGCCAGGCGCACGGCCGGGGCCGGCGAGTCCGGCATCGCCGCGCGGCCGAGCGCGAACACCAGCGTGACCGCCGCCGCCGGCAGCAGCAGGTGCGCGTACCAGCGCGCCAGCTCGCCCGGCAGCACGCGGCTGTGCATCCGCGCCATCGCGAACAGCAGCATGGCGACGTTGAGCGCGACCCACACCAGCGCCGCGCCGGCGCCGCCGAGCGTGAGGCCGAGGACGATCGTGGCCGGCACGACGGCGGCCAGCGCGAGCGCGTTGACCCAGGCGCCCAGGCTCGACCAGCCGCAGGCCAGCTGCATGACGTGCGGCACGTGCATGAGCGCGTTGAGCATGGTGCCGGCCGCCCGCAGCGCCAGCACGACGCCGGCCGCGCGCGCGACCTCGGGGCTGCGCGTCCACAGCGTCAGCACCTCGGCGGGAAAGAACACCAGCACGCAGCCGGCCGGCAGCACGAGCACGGCGACCAGCTGCGAGAAGAAGTGATAGTCCTCGGCCGCGCCCGCGGTGTCGCCCTGCTCGACGAGCTGGCTGAACCGCGGATAGACCGCCGTCGTCACCGGCTGCACGACCTGACCGAGCGCGTTGGCGGCGGCGACCGCCAGCGTGTAGTAGCCGAACTGCGCCAGCGGCAGGATCGCGCTCAGGATCACCTGGTCCACCGACGTCAGCCCCAGCGCCAGCAGCATCGTGCCGGCCACCCCGGCAGTGAAGCCGAGCACCGGCCGCGCGGTGTCCGGGCGCACGCGGCCGCGGCGGGCGGCGGCCGGCAGCGCGGCGAGCAGCGTCAGCCGCAGCGCGACGACCTCGGCGTACAGCAGCAGCGCCTGGGCGACGAAGAACGTCGTCGCCGTCGGCCGCACCAGGCGCAGGGCGGCGACGGTGGCCAGGGCGCGGAGGAGGCTGCCGCCGGCCACCAGCACGTTCGCGCGCCCCTGGCGCTCCAGGCCGTTGAGGCCGGCGACGTAGAGGCTGCGCGCGATCAGCGCCGGTAGCGCCAGCGCCATCAGCCGCAGCGCGCGCGTCACCGCCTCCGGCGCCAGGGCAGCGAAGGTCAGCCAGCGCGCGGTGATCGTCGAGGCGCCGAGGGCGAAGAGGCCGCCGAAGAGCAGGCCGAGCGCCCACACGCCGGCCTCCAGCGTGACCACGAGGTCGCCGAAGCCGCCGGTCTCGCCGCGGGCGCGCAGCCGCGCCAGCTCGCGGTTGAGCGTGGCGGCCAGGCCGAGGTCGAGCGCGAGCGCGGCGACGCTGACGGTCGTGAACAGCCCGACCAGGCCGTAGGCCTCGGCGCCGAGCAGGCGCAGGTAGACGGGGACCGCCAGCAGCGTGGCCAGCAGGGCGGCGGCGCTGCCGCCGACGTTGGCCGCGATGTTGCGGAAGACCGTGCGGCGGCCGCCGGCGCTACTCACCGAGCGCCGGCAGCGCCGCGTCGCGCGGCGAGACGATCACCGGCCGCACGGGCCAGACGATGGCGCAGCGGCGATCGTCCCAGTGCACCCCCCGCGCCGACTCCGGGTGGTGGAACTCCGAGATCTGGTAGAAGACCTCGCTGCCGTCCGCCAGCGTCTGGAAGCCGTGGGCCACGCCCGCGGGCACGTAGAGCATGCGCCGGTTGTCGGCCGTCAGCTCGACGGCGATCCAGCGGCCGAAGGTCGGCGAGCCGCGGCGCACGTCGAGGGCGACGTCGTGGATCGCGCCGCGCGTGCAGCGCACGAGCTTGGCCTCCGCGTGGGGCGCGGCCTGGTAGTGCATGCCGCGCAGCGTGCCGCGCGCCTCGTTCCAGGAGACGCTGCACTGGGCCAGGCCGGGGTTGAGGCCGCGCGCCGCGAACTCCTGCCGGCACCACGTGCGCGCGAAGAAGCCGCGCTCGTCGGTGGCGGGCTCCGGCTCCACGATCCAGACGCCGGCCAGCGCCGTCGCCTGGAAGATCACGCGCGGACCAGCCGCGGCGCCGGCACCGGCACGAGGAAGGCGCCGCCGCGGCGAAGGTACTCGCCCTGCTGCTCGACGATCTCGTCCACCAGGTTCCACGGCAGCAGCAGCGTGACGTCGGGCATCTCCTTGACGAGGTCCTCGACCGGCCGGATCGGCAGCCGCACGCCGGGGACGAGCCGCCCCTGCTTGTGCGGGCTGCGGTCCACGGTGAACTCCAGCACGTCGGTGCCGAGGCCGCAGACGTTGAGCAGCACGGTGCCCTTGGCCGGCGC
>DASSLH010000397.1:0-7308 GCA_035689625.1 Candidatus Methylomirabilota bacterium
CCAGCAGCGCGGCGTTGTCCGTGCCGAGATCGAGGCTGATCGGCAGACAGACCGAGGGCGGAATGCCGGCGCCGACAGAATACAGCACGAGCTTGCCGATCGGGATGCCCATGCCGCCCGCGCCCTGGTCGCCGAGGCCGAGGATGCGCTCGTTGTCGGTAACGACGATGAGGCGCACGTCGTCGAACGGCGCGTTGCCGAGCACGTCGTAGATGCGGCCCCGGTGCTCGGGCGTGATCCACAGCCCGCGCGCGGAGCGGAAGATATGGCTGAACTCCTGGCAGGCCCGACCCACCGTCGGCGTGTAGACGATCGGCACGAACGCTTCCAGGTTGTCGCACAGCACGCGATAGAAGAGGTGCTCGTTGCGGTCCTGCAGGGCGGCCAGCCCGATGTACTGCTCGAGCGGGTCGGTCTTGCGGGCGAGGTTCTCCAGCACCCGCCGCGCCTGCTGCTCGATCGTGTTGACGCCCGACGGCAGCAACCCGTCCAGCCCGAGCGCGGCGCGCTCGGCCTTGGTGAAGGCGCTGCCCTTGTTGTACATGCCCTGCGCGAGGAGCTTGGTTCCGCGATCCATCTCAGATTCCCAGGTACGCTTTCTTCACGTGCGGGTTGGAGCGCAGCTCGGCGGTGGCGCCGGAGAGGACGACGCGGCCGTCCTCCAGCACGTAGCCGGTGCGCGCGATGTCGAACGCCGTCGCCACGTCCTGCTCGACGACGAAGATCGTCATGCCCTCGTGGTGGACCTTGGCCAGCGCGTCCACCAGCGTGTCCACCATGATGGGCGCCAGCCCCAGCGACAGCTCGTCGAGGATCAGCAGGCGCGGGCGGGCCATGAGCCCGCGCCCGATGGCGACCATCTGCTGCTCGCCGCCGCTGAGGCTGCCGGCCGCCTGCCGCTGGCGGTCCTCCAGCACGGGGAACAGCTCGTAGATCCAGGCCTGGTCGCGCGCGATCCCGCCGCGGTCGCGCCGCCGGTAGGCGCCGAGCAGGAGGTTCTCGCGCACGGTCATGTTCGGGAACAGCCGGCGGCCCTCGGGCACCTGCGTCATGCCGCGCGCCACGATCGCCTCCGACGACCAGCCGGTGATGTCGGTCCCGTCCAGCACGACGCGGCCGCCCAGCGGGCGCATGATGCCGCACACGGTGTTGAGCAGGGTGGACTTGCCGCTCCCGTTGCCGCCCACCAGCGTGACGACGTCGCCGTCGCTCACGACGAGGCTGACGTCGCGCAGGATCTGCACGGGCCCGTAGCCGGCGCTCAGCCGCTCCACCTCAAGCATGGACGCTCTCGGCATAGCGGCGGCCGAGGTAGGCCGCGATCACCTGGGTGTCGTTGAGGACGGCGGCGGGCTCGCCCTCGGTGAGCTTCTCGCCGTGATACAGCACGAGGATGCGGTCGGACACGCTCCGGATCGCCTTCATGACGTGCTCGATCACGATGAGGCTCACGCCGCGCTCGCGGACCCGCTTGATCAGCGCGACGGCGGCGTCGATCTCGGTCGGGTTGAGGCCGGCCATCACCTCGTCGAGCATCAGCACGCGGGGCCGCATGGCCAGCGCCCGGGCCAGCTCCATGCGCTTGCGCTCGGGGACGTTGAGGCCCTCGGCCGGCGCGGCGGCGCGGTGGGCGAGGCCGACGAAGTCCAGGATCTCCTCGGCCTGGCGGCGGGCGCCCGCCACGTCGCGCGTGCCGCCGGCGCCGAACAGCGCGCCGACCATGACGTTGTCCACGACGGTGAGGTTGCGGAACGGCTTGACCACCTGGAACGTGCGGCTCACGCCGCGGCGGCCGATCTCCCAGGCCGGCACCCCGCGCAGGGAGCGCCCGGCGAACGAGACGTCACCGGCCGAGGCCGGCAGCGCGCCGGTGACGACGTTGACGAGCGTCGTCTTGCCCGAGCCGTTGGGGCCGATGAGGCCGAGGATCTCGCCCTCGCGCAGGTCGAAGCTGACGTCGGAGACGGCGGCGAGGCCGCCGAAGCGCTTGGTGACGCCGCGGGCTTCCAGCAGCGCCACGGCTAGATCCGGTACTCGCGCAGGGCCGTCGCCATCGCGCGCACCGAGAAGGCCCGGCGCTGGATGACGTCCACGAGGCCCTTGGGCATGAAGAGCACGACGAGGATCACGATCACGCCGTAGAAGAGCTCGGCCAGCGTCACCACCTGGGTGGAGAGCAGCTCGGAGACCGAGGCCAGCACCAGCGCGCCCAGCAGCGGGCCGACGATCGTGCCGGCGCCGCCGAACACGGCCATGATGATCATCTGGATGGTGACCAGCACCTTGAAGACTGCGTCGGGGTCGATGAACGTGATCCAGTACGCGAAGACGCCGCCGGTGAGGCCGGCGAACAGGGCACTGAGCGCGAACGCCGCCGTCTTGTAGCGCGCGGTCGGGATGCCCATCGCGACGGCGGCGTCCTCGTCCTCGCGGATGGCGATGAGGCCGTAGCCGAAGCGCGAGCCGGCCAGCCACCAGTTGACCGCGGTGACCGCCACCAGGATGCCGAGCATCAGGTAGAAGAACAGCAGCGGGCTGCGGGCGATCGGCATCACGAGGCCGGTGCCGGCGCCGGTGATCTCGACGTTGTAGACCACCTCGCGCATCGTCTCGGCGACGCCCAGCGTGGCGATCGCGAAGTAGTGGCCCTTGAGCCGCAGGATGGGCAGCCCGACCAGCCCCGCCAGCAGCGCGGCGGCGAGCCCGCCGGCCGGCAGCGCGACCGCCAGCGGCAGCGCGGCCTTCGTCAGGAGGATCCCGGTCGTGTAGGCGCCGACGCCGAGGAACGCGACGTTGCCGAACGAGGCGTAGCCGGTGAAGCCGCCGATGATGTTCCAGCTCTCGGCCAGCACGGCCAGCATGAACAGGTTGATGGCGAACTGCACGAGGAACGGCGAGAGCACGCCCGGCGCCAGGCCGAGCGCGACGACGACGGCGGCCGCGACGGCGACCGGCAGCAGGCGCCGCCGCGCGCCGGTCATGGCCGGAGGATGCGCAGCCACGGCACACCGATCAGCAGCAGCGCCGCGAAGAAGAGGATCCCGAACACGAGGCCCAGCCGCCAGAAGTCCCGGCGCGCGACGTATCCACTGCCGAAGTAGATCGGCGCCGGCCCCGTCGCGTAGGGCGAGATCACGCCCATCAGCCCCAGCGAGTACACGCACAGCAGCGCCAGCGCGGTCACGTCCATGCCGGGCATCCGGCTGCCGACGGCCAGCACGATCGGCAGGACGGCCACGGTATGGGAGGTCAGGCTCGAGAAGAAGTAATGGATCCAGAAGAACAGCGCGACGAGCAGCACGAGCGCCACCGTCGGGCTGGCGCCGGCCAGCGGCCGCGCCGCCAGCTCGGCGAGCCACTTGATGAACCCGACGCGGTTGAGGCCGTCCGCCAGCGCGAGCAGCGTGGCGAAGTAGAGGAAGACCTCCCACGCGCTCTTCTCGCCGACGATGTCCGCGTAGTCGATGACCCGCAGCAGGAGCATCGCCGCCACCACCGCCAGCACGACGGTCGTCGCGTTGACGAAGTTCGAGCCGAGCAGCGGCAGCGCGACGTTGGGGTTGCCGCCGGCGATCCAGAAGAACATGGCGCCGAGCACCAGCGCGATCATCAGCCATTCCTGCCGCGACACCGGCCCCATCGCCGCCAGCTCGGTCCGCGCCCACTGCGGGATCTCGGGGCTCGCCTTGATCTGGGGCGGGTAGACCACGTAGACGAGCAGCGGCACCAGCAGCAGCAGCAGCAGCCCGATCGGCGCGAAGCCGGCGAAGAACTGCAGCCACGACACGTCCACCTGCACCGTGCGCTTGGCGATGGCCAGCGCGGCGGCGTTCGGCGCCAGTGAGGTGATGAACATGGAGCTGGTCACCGCCGTCGCCGCGAACGCCGTCCACATCACGTAGGCGCCCAGCCGGCGCGCGGTCGGGCCCGGCTCGGAGCCGTAGATCTTCGGAATGTTGCTGACGATCGGGAAGATGGTCCCCCAGCTGCGCGCGGTGTTCGACGGGGTGCCCGGCGCCAGCAGCAGGTCGGCCAGCGCCACGGCGTAGCCGAGGCCGAGCGTGCGGGCGCCGAGCCACCGGACCAGCAGCAGCGCGATGCGGCGGCCGAGCCCGCTCTTGCGGTAGCCGAGCGCGAACACGAAGGCGCCGAAGATCAGCCAGACCGTGGAGTCCGAGAAGCCGCCCAGCGCCCACGCCAGCGACTTGCCCGGATCGGCGTCGACGTAGCGCATGCTGGCGGCGAAGGCCACGGCGATCAGGCCGACCGCCCCGGTGGGCAGCGATTCGAAGACCAGCGCGGTGATCGCGCCGGCGAAGACGGCGAAGAAGCGCCAGGCGTTCGGGGTCAGCCCGTCCGGCGTCGGGGCCAGCGTGAGCGCCAGCCACACCAGCAGCGGCGCCACCGCCGTCCACCGGATGGCCGGCACGCTCAGGCGCCGCTCGGGCAGCGTCGCAGTCGCGGCGGGCCGGCTCATGTCAGGCTCGCCTTCCGAGCAGGCCGGTCGGCCGCACGATCAGGATCAGCACGAGCAGGCCGAAGCTGATCGCGTTGGGATAGGTCGGCCCCAGGTACGTCGCCGTGAACGACTCGGCCAGGCCGAGCACGAGGCCGCCGACGATGGCGCCCAGCATCGTGCCGAGCCCGCCCAGCACCGCCACCACGAACGACTTGAGGGTGAGCGCGCCGCCCATCACCGGCGTGATCGGGAACAGCATCCCCCACAGCCCGCCGGCGGCGCCGGCGAGCGCCGCGCCCAGCCCGAACGTCACCGCGTAGATGTGGGCCACCGGGATGCCGGTGAGACGGGCGGCCCGCAGCTCCTCCGACGTCGCCCGGATGGCGCGGCCCAGGCGCGTGCGCTCCAGCACGAAGAAGAAGACCAGCGAGAGCACGGCGGTGGTGACGAACACCCACAGCCGCACGTAGGGGATCGTGAGGCCGCCGACGGCGAAGTTGGCGCCCGCGTAGGCCGGCGTCACCTGGCGGAGGTCGGACGACCACAGCATGCGCGCCGCGTTGACCATCACCACCTCGAGACCGAAGGTGATGAGCAGCGTGAGGAACAGCTGGGCGCGCACGACGAGGTTCAGCACGAACCGCTGCAGCACGTAGCCGTAGAGGAACAGCGCGACGATGACCACCGGCAGCGAGACGAACGGGTCCACGCCCCACAGCGTGAACAGCCAGAACGCCAGGTAGGCGCCCAGCATGATGAGCGCGCCGTGGGCGACGTTGACGATGTTCATGACGCCCCAGATCAGCGACATGCCGAGGGCCATGATCCCGTAGAGACCGCCCAGCAGCAGGCCGTTGACGAGGACCTGCAGCAGCAGCATGCGCTTACTTCCGCTCGCTCCACTTCGGCGTGGGATACCACGCCTTGTTCTGCGCCTTGCCGGCGGCGTACACCGGCACCACCGCGCCGTTCTGGATCTGCACGACGACCTGGTCGATCGCGATCTGGCCGCTGGACTCGAACTTCACGCGGCCGTACAGCGTCTCGGCGTCGAGCGCGGCCAGCGTGTCGCGCACCTTCTTGGGATCCAGCGTGCCGGCCCGCTCGATGGCCAGCTTGTAGACGAGCACGTCGACGGCGCCGGAGGCCACGTGGTAGTCGGCGGCGTAGCCGAAGCGCGCCTGGAACTGCTTGTCGAAGTCGCGGGCCGACTTGAAGATGTCGCCGCCGATGTCCATGTCGGGCAGCCACGGCGTGATGCCGTACACGTACTCGGCGGCCTTGCCGAGCGTCTTGCGGAAGTCCGCGGTCGGCGGCCCCACCGTGAACGCCATCATGCGCGGGTTGACGTCGGCCGCCTGCGACTGGCGGATGAAGTTGAGGGCGCCCTCCTCGTGGCCGGCCACCAGCACGAGATCCGGGTTCTTCGTCTTGAGGACGGCCAGGATCGAGGTGAAGTCCTGGGTCGAGGGCTGGTACTCCTCGTCGTAGACCTTGTCGACCTTGGCCTCCTTCAGCCACTGCCGCGCGCCCTCGGCCACGCTGCGATCGAACGCCTCGTTGGAGTACAGCAGCGCCGCCGTCTTCGCCGGCGGGGTGAGCCGGGTCGCGAACTGGATCGCCGACTGGAAGTACAGCTCGGCCTTGGGCAGCGTGCCGAAGATGTACTTGTAGCCGCGGTCGAAGATCTTGCCGGAGGCGCCGCCGCCCTGGACCATCGGGATCTCGTACTTCTCGGCGACCGCGCTGGCCGGGATCGTGATGCCGCTCGAGTAGGGCCCGAGCAGGAAGTTGACCTTGTCGGAGGTGACCAGGCGGGTGAAGAGCCGCACGCAGAGGTTGGGATCGCTCTGGTCGTCGTAGAGCTTGAGCGCGACCTGGTGCGCCTTGCCGCCGACCTTCACGCCGCCCGCCTTGTTGATCGCGTCCACCGCGATCGCGTAGGCGTCCACGTAGAACTTGCCCTCGCGGGCGTACTTGCCGGTCTGCGAGACCGCCGCGCCGAGCACGATCTCGTCGGCGGCGGCCACGACGGACGGCGCCGTCAGAGCCGCGATCATCGTCAGGGCTGCCATCACGATCCAGCCGTTACGTCTGCTCATCGGCGACTCTCCTGCTCGAGGCGGTTCACAGCGCGACGAGGCGATGGGGCGCGCCTGCGTCGAGGCAAGGGTGAGTGCGAGGCCTGTGCCACGGCTGGCGCCTGGCGTCCCCCGCCGGAATCGGCGTGCGAGGTCAGGGACTTGACGGCGATCGTCGCTCGCCGCTCCGCCCTGATTGCCGCGCAGCGTCGAGTGGTGCAAGTGGGGTGGTGCCGCCTCAGTGGGGCGTCCGGGGCGCGGCCGCGGGCGCGCGCTCGCGTGACAATCCGCGTCGTCGTGGTGCCGCGAATCGTCAGCCGCACATCGCCCCGAAATCTTGCCGGGTTAGAAACTACGTGCCGTCGTCCAGGCGGGCGATCGCCGGCGGTGCAGTGCCAGCGGCGGGCACCGCGCGACAGCGCGGCACCACGCAACGTCGCGTCGTTTCAGGCGAATGACGGACGATGGGGTCTGGCCTGGGTCATGCTTTCGCGTGGCCTGCAGCAGCAGCAGATCTTCGGACAAGGGGGACTCATGCGGAACCAGCGCGGCTTCACCCTTATCGAGCTGCTCATCGTCGTGGCGATCATCGGCATCCTGGCCGCGATCGCCGTCCCGCTCTACGCCAACGTGCAGGCGCGGGCCCGCATCGCCAAGGCCCAGGCCGACACGCGCGCCACCGCCTCGGCGGTCAGCATCTACTCGGCGCACTGCGGCGGCCTGCCGGACAACGGCTCGTCGGCGACGACCTGCCCGTCGGCGACCAAC
>DASSLH010000398.1:0-6312 GCA_035689625.1 Candidatus Methylomirabilota bacterium
ACCGTCCAGCCGGTGGAGCCGCCCAGGCGCGAGTAGAGCGGCAGCAGGTAGTCGAGGACGATCGCCCGCCAGGCGGGCAGCGCGCCGGCGGCGCCCAGCCAGGCGACGACCGCGATCGGGACGACGAGCACGGTCCCGCCGAAGATCGCCGGCGCGGCCACACCGCCGCTCGTGCGCACAGCGGTGACGACAAGCACGACGCCGAGCGCCAGCGCGAGCGCCGCCGCGTGGGGCTTGATCGTGACGGCGGCGCCGAGCGCCAGCCCGCCGCCCGCCAGCGCCGCCCGCCCTCCGCCCTCGGGCGCGCGCTCCAGCCAGCGCGCGACGCCGAGCGCGCCGGTCAACAGGAACGCGCACAGCAGGAAATCGCGCTGCCCGGCCTGCCACGCCCCGCCGGCCAGGTGATAGAGCGCGAACGACAGCGCGGCGCCCAGCGCGGGCGTCGGTCCCCACGGCGCCGCCAGCGCGGCCAGCAGCGCGCCCGTGAGCGCCAGCCAGCCGAGGTCGAACACGCGCCACGCCACGTCGCCGGGCCCGACGGTGGACAGCACCGCCCAGTGCAGCAGGTACGCGCCCGGGAAATTCATGTCGAACACGTCGCGGTACGGCACCAGCCCCTGCCCCATGCACCACGCCACGTAGTGCATCAGCGGCGCATCGTGCACCAGCGGCCACCCCCGCGACCGCCACACCAGCCAGCCGACGAGGGCGACGCCGACGAGCAGCGCGGCGCGCTCAGCGGCCGAAGTACGCTTCGATGACACGCTCGTCGGCTTGAATCGCGCCCGGCGGGCCCTCGGCGATCTTCTCGCCGTGGTCGAGCACGAAGACGGTCTCGCACAGGCCCATCACGACCTTCATGTCGTGCTCGACCAGCAGGATCGTGCGCCCCTCGTCGCGCAGGCGGGCGACGGCGGCCAGCAGGTCGTTGAGCAGCGTGCGGTTCACGCCGGCGGCCGGCTCGTCGAGCAGGATCAGGGCCGGGTCGGCCATGAGCACGCGGGTGAACTCGACGAGCTTCTGCTGACCGTAGGAGAGGTTGCCCGCATACTCCGTCGCCAGCGATTCCAGCTTCACGAAGGCCAGCAGCTCGCGCCCGCGCCGCTCGGCCTCGGCGTGCGAGCCGCGGGTGACCACCAGCAGGTTCTCCAGCGCGGTGAGCTCGGGGAAGACGCGGATGACCTGGAACGTGCGGCCGATGCCCCGGCGGGCGATCTGCCAGGGCCGGAGCCCGTCGATGCGCTCGTCGCCCAGGCGCACGCGGCCGGCGTCGAGGCGCTCGAGCCCCGTGATGCAGTTGAACAGCGTCGTCTTGCCGGAGCCGTTGGGGCCGATGAGGCCGTAGATGCGGCCGCGCTCCAGCGCGAACGACACGCCGTTGACGGCGGTGACGCCGCCGAAGCTCTTGCGTACGTCCTCGACGGCGAGGACCGGCATCAGGCGAGGACCGGCATCAGAGGGTGCGGGGCAGCCGGTACTTCAGCTGGAGCAGCCCGAGCACGCCGCGCGGCATGAGCAGCACGACGGCGACGATGATGGCGCCGAACAGCAGCTGGTGCAGGTAGATGAAGCGCGCCCACACCGCTTCCTGGAAGACGAACAGCAGCGTGGCGCCCAGCACCGGCCCCCAGACCGTCCCCTTGCCGCCGAAGAGGACCATCACGATCATCGTGATCGTCATCGCCAGCGGGAACACGCTGATCGGCTCGATGTAGCCCTGGTCGCGCGCGGCCAGGCCGCCCACGATGCCGGGCGCGACGGCCGACAGCAGCAGCGCGCCGAGCTTGTGGCGGAACGTGTCGATGCCCATCGCCTCGGCGGCGATCTCGTCCTCGCGGATCGTCATCAGCCGCAGCCCGAAGCGCGACGTCACGACCAGGTAGGTCAGCAGCGTGACCGCCGCCGCCGTCGCGCCCATCGCGTAGTAGATCGGCACCGTGGCCTGCAGCGTCGGCAGCGACAGCCCGAGGCCGCCGCCGGTGAGGCCCTCGAAGTAGGAGGCCAGCACGCGCAGCACCTCGTTGAGACCGAGCATGGCGATGGCGAAGTAGGGGCCCTTGAGCCGCAGGCACGGGATGCCGATGACGAGGGCCAGTCCCGCGGCCACCGCGCCGCCAGCCAGCGAGGCGGCCAGCCATGGCCACGCGGCCTTGCTGATGAGGATCGCGGCGGCGTAGGAGCCGATGCCGAAGAACGCGATGTGGCCGAACGAGACGTAGCCGGTGAGGCCCGAGATGAGGTTCCAGGAGCCGGCCAGCGCGACCCACATGAACAGCTGCAGCATCGCGCGCACACCGTAGCCGGTGCCGAGCGCCGGGTACGCGGCCAGCGCGGCCAGGCCGATCGCCAGCCCGGCGACGAGCAGCGGGCGGCGCGCCGTCACGTCGAGCGGCCCCCGAGCAGGCCGCTCGGCCGCACCAGCAGCACCCGCACCAGCAGGACGTAGGCGACCGCCTCGGAGAGCTGCGTGGTCAGGAACAGCGAGCTGAGCTGCTCGATGAGCCCGAGCAGCAGGCCGCCCAGCAGGGCGCCGGGATAGTTGCCGGCGCCGCCCAGCACGATCACCAGGAACGACTTGAACGTCCACACCTGTCCCATCTCGGGCTGGATCGCGACGATGACGGCGAGGAGCGTGCCGCCGGCGGCGGCCAGCGCACTGGCCAGGCCGAACGTCAGCAGGTGGATGCGCTGCACGTCGATGCCGCACACCATCGCGACCTCCCGGCTCTGCGAGGTGGCGCGGATCGCCTTGCCCACCCGGGTGGATTGCAGGAACACGAACGCGGCGGCGGTGATGGCGGCGGCGACGACGAACGCGATCAGCCGGGACTTGGAGATCGCGAACGGCCCGACGCGCCAGGCGGCCGTCAGGAACTCGATGGCGCGCAGGTCCGAGGTGAACGCGAGCTGGGCGACGTTGACGAGCGCGATCGAGATCCCGAACGTCAGCAGCAGCGACGACAGCTCCGGCGCGTCCACGACCCGGAAGACGAGCGCCCGCTGCAGCAGCACGCCCAGCAGGAACATCCCGGCCATCGTGACCGGCAGCGTGAAGTACGGGTTGACGCCGGTCGCCTGCCACAGGAAGAAGGTCGCGTAGGCGCCCAGCATCAGGAGCGGGCCGTGGGCGATGTTGATGACGCGCATGACGCCGAAGATCAGCGCCAGCCCCAGCGCCACCATCGCGTAGAGCGCGCCGGACAGGATGCCGGAGATGATCACCTGGCCGACCATCGCCGGCGTGAGCACGTTCACACGCTCAGCGCGGGAACCGCGGCTTGCCGTTGGCGAGGTCGTCCGGCCAGACGACCACGCGCTTGCCCTCCTGCCACTGCAGCAGCACCGCCTTGTGGGCGACCTGGAAGCCGTCCTTGTCCACCTGGTAGTCGCCGAACATCGTGCGCAGCTTCAGCGCGAGCAGCGCCTCCCGCACCTTGTCGGCGTCCAGCGTGCCGGCCTTCCTGACCCCCTCGGCGTAGGTCATGCAGCCGGCGTAGCCGGCCGCCGAGTGGTAGCTCGGCTCGTGCTTGAACTCCTTCAGGTAGGCGTCGTGGAACTCCTTGGCGCCCGGGTACGGCAGGGAGGGCTCCCACTGCGAGGCGCCGTAGATGCCCTCGGCCGTCTGCTTGAGCATCTCCTGGAACTTCGGGATGTCGCCGCCGACGGTGACGCCGAACATCTTCGGCGTGACGTCGAGCTCCTTCATCTGGCGCGCGATGGCGACGGCGTCGTCGAAGTAGGTGGCGGCGGCCAGCACGTCGGGGTTGGCGGCCTTGAGCTTGGTCAACAGGGCGGAGAAGTCCTGGTTGCCCTTGGGGTAGGCTTCCTTGAACACGA
Organism: Candidatus Methylomirabilota bacterium; assembly: GCA_035689625.1. Classification (GTDB taxonomy): domain Bacteria; phylum Methylomirabilota; class Methylomirabilia; order Rokubacteriales; family CSP1-6; genus AR5. Next base: position 3,838 of record DASSLH010000398.1, read on the forward strand.
CCTGCAGCCCGGCCTTCTTCGCCAGCTCCTCGGTGCCCTGCGCGGACGACTTCGGGAACAGGGTGTCCTCGTTGATGATCGCGATCGTCTTGTAGCCGTGGCGGTGCGCGAGATCCACGAGGCCTTCCAGGTAGACCTCGGCCGGCGAGATGATCATGAAGGCGTACCGGCGCCCCTTCTTGAAGATGGACGTCGTGGCCGCCAGCGGCGCCACCATCACCTTCCGGTACTTCTCGGTGACGTTGGCGACGGCCTCGCTGATGGCCGACGAGTAGGGCCCCATGACGGCGTCCACCTTGTCCTCGGTGATCAGCTTCTCGTAGAGCCGCACGCCCGTGGCCGGCTGCGACTGGTCGTCGTACACGACGAACTCGACCTTGCGCCCCAGCACGCCGCCCTTCGCGTCGAGGTCCTTCTCGCAGAGCTTGTAGCCCTCGGACTGGAAGCGGCCAGGCTCGGCGTAGGTCCCGGTGAGCGACAGCGACGCGCCGATGCGGATCGGTCCCTGCGCGGCGGCCGGCAGGCTGCCGCCGACGACGGCCACGGCGAGCGCGAGACAGGCGACGGAGCGACGACGCATTGGGGGCTCCTCCTGCGGGGGTTCGATGCGCCGATTGAATAACATCGGCGCCCGGAGCGCGTCAAGACGCGGGCCGGCGGGCGCCGGTGGAGCGGGCTTGTCAGCGATGTTAGGGTGGAGGGAGCAGCCAAGGAGTCCCCCATGCCTGTTCGCAGCATTCTCATCGTGGAAGACAACGCCGACGCGCGTGAAGCGCTGCGCATGCTGCTGGAGCTGGACGGCCACGCCGTGGAGGCCGCGGCCGAGGGCGTCGAGGCGCTCGAGATCGCGCGCGCCAAGGATCTGGACATCGCGCTGGTGGACATCGGCCTCCCGGGCATCGACGGCTACGAGGTGGCCCGGCGCGTGCGCGCGCGTGACCGGCGACGCCCGCTGCTCATCGCGCTGACAGGCTACGGCCAGCCGGAGGACCGCCGGCGCGCGACCGAGGCGGGGTTCGACTCGCTGCTGGTGAAGCCGGTGGACCCGTCGGCGCTGAGCGACCTGCTGGCTACGCTCGAAATTCCTGATCGAGCATCTCGCGGATGAACCGGTCCACCGACACGGGGTAGAAGCGCGCGTCGGGGGACACGATCACGCCGGTGTCGATGACCTCGCGCCGCGCCAGCTCGTCCAGCACGCGCTCGAGGTGGCGCGCGGAATCCGTGTCGTGACGCCGGATCGCCAGGTCCTCGCTCTCCAGCATCACCTTCGACGCATAGCGGAAGCTGAACACGCGCGCCACCAGCCGGCGGTCCATCAGCTCGCGCTCGCCGAACAGCTCGCCGTAGGTGGGGCCGTCGCCGCCGGCGGCGATGACCAGCCGCGGCGAGACCTTGATCTTGCCGCGCACCTCGACCGAGTGGCTGGGCTTCTCGTGCTCGGGCGCCACCAGCACGTAGGGCAGCACGTGGTAGCCGCTGATGACGCCGGTCAACGGCTTGCGCACGATCTCCGTCTGCGCGAAGACGGCGCCGAGGAACTCCGGGTCCGACCACTGGGGCTCCACCCGCCTAGTGTACGGCCGCGGCGGCGGCGGCCGTCGCATTCCGAAATTGACGAACGGCGGCTCGTCGGTCACTCTGGCGCCATGAGCGATCCGGGCCGGCCCGCCCAGGCGTCCGTCACGCGCGTCGGCGTCACCGAGTGGGTGCACGTCTGCGAGCGCTGCGGCGAGCGGATGGAAGAGCGCAAATGCAAGATCACCTGCCCCAACTGTGGCCTCTGCCGGGACTGCAGCGACCCCTAGCCGGCGCCGGCGGGGCCCCGCGCCGATGACGCCGCCCCGCGTCTTCCTGCTCTCGCCCGCCCACAGCGGCGGCGAGCGTGCGCGGTTGCTGCACTCGCCCCGGGCGGCGTTCGACCTCGCCCGCCGCCTACGCGGCCCCGAGGGCGCCCCCCTGGGCGAGGTCTTCAGCTTCCTGTCCGGGCTCTACTTCCGCGGCAAGCTCGCCTACGCGCAGGCGTTCGGCCTGCCGCTGGTGATCACGACGAACGCCGGGCTGCAGCCGGCCGAGGGGCGGGTGACGCTCGCGACGCTGCGGGCCGCGGCCCGCGTGGACATCGATGCCGCCAATCCGCGCTATCGCCGGCCCTTGCTGGCCTCCGCCCGCCTCGTCGCCGAGACCATCGGCCCCGCGGCGCCGGTGACGCTGCTGGGCTCGATCGCCTCCGGCAAGTACGTGGACGTCCTGCTCGAGGTCTTCGGCGAGCGGCTGACGTTCCCGGCGGCCTTCGTGGGGCGCGGCGACATGAGCCGCGGCGGGCTGCTGCTGCGCTGCGCGCGGGCGGGCACCGAGCTCGAGTACGTGTCGGTCCTCGGCGCCGTCCGTCACGGCCCGCGGCCACCGAAGCTCGCGCGGCTGCGCTGATGCCGCCCGCCCGCCGCGCCACCGCCGCCGCCCGCGCGACGCGCG
>DASSLH010000399.1:0-2740 GCA_035689625.1 Candidatus Methylomirabilota bacterium
CGGCCGGCTGCACCCGCTGCCCGACGGCTTCCAGCTGCTGGCGCCGACGGCGATCATGCCCTTCGTCACCTCGTCGCTGTTCTCGCTGCCGGGCAAGGCGCGCATGGCGCTGGACCTCGTGCTGCCGCGCGGCCACGCCGATGACGAGAGCCTGGGCGCGTTCGTGCGCCGCCGGCTGGGCGCCGAGGCGCTCGAGCGCGTCGCCCAGCCGCTGGTCGCCGGCGTCTACACCGCCGATCCCGACGACCTCAGCCTGGCCGCCACGATGCCGCGCTTCCTCGAGGTCGAGAAGAAGCACCGCTCGATCATCCTCGGTCTGCGCCGGGCGCTGGCGCGGGCGCCCCAGCCCGGCACCAGCGGCGCGCGCTGGTCGCTGTTCGTGACGTTCGCGGGCGGCATGGAGGAGATGATCTCGACGCTGGCCGGCCGGCTGCCGCCGGGCGCCGCCGTGCTCAAGCAGCGCGTGAGCGCGCTCCAGCGCGACGGCGGGCGCTGGCGGCTGCGCACGGCCGAGGGCGGGACGTTCGACGCCGACCGCGTGATCCTCGCCAGCGAGGCGCACGCGACCGCGCGGCTCGTGCGCTACCTCGACCCCGGGCTGGCGTACCTGCTCGGCGAGATCCCATACTCGTCGGCGGCGACGGTCTCGCTCGGCTACCGCCGCGCCGACATCCCGCACCCGCTCGACGGCTTCGGCTTCGTCGTTCCGCGCAGCGAGGGCAAGGCGCTGCTGGCCGGCACGTTCTCCAGCGTGAAGTACCCGTACCGCGCGCCCGAGGGCCACGTGCTGATCCGTTGCTTCCTGGGCGGGATGCTGAACGCGGCGGTGCTGGCCGAGGACGACGCCGCGCTGGTGGCCCGGGCGCGGGCCGAGCTGGGCGACGCGCTCGGCATCCGCGCCGAGCCGCTCGTCAGGCGGCTGAGCCGCTGGCCCGCCTCGATGCCGCAGTACCGCGTCGGCCACGTCGCGCGCGTGGACGCCATCGAGCACGCGGTGGCGGCGCTGCCGGGGCTGGCGCTGGCGGGCGCGGCCTATCGCGGCGTCGGCATCGCGGACTGCGTCCGCTCGGGCGAGGCGGCGGCCGAGAAGCTGCTGACGGGCTAGGGCGACAGCGCGGCGCCGGTATCCTTGCCGGCGACGACCGGGACGATCTCGAACTCGATCAGCTCCGACCACTCGGCGACCCACCGCTGCAGCAGCGTGACGTCGTCGCACTCCATCAGCTGAAAGCAGCGCCCGACGTCGGCGCTGACCCAGGAGCCGACGAACGTCAGGCCGTCCGGCATCATCCGGCCCTTGTCGCGGAAGCGCGCGTAGACGGCCCTGGCGTTCTGGCCGCGAAAGCGCTCGATGACCATGAACAGCATCGTCAGACCACCGCCACCACGCCGTCGGCGGCGAGCTCGTCGATGCGGGCGGCGGAGTAGCCGAGCAGGCCGCCGAGCACCTCGCGCGTGTGCTCGCCGATGCGGTAGGGCGCGCCGGCGGCCGGGGCCGTCGGCTGGCCGTCCACCTGGAACGGCGTGGCGGTCACGCGCACCTTGCCGCGGCCGGGGTGCGGCACCTCGGGGAACGCGCCGCGCTCCTGCAGGTGCGGCAGCGCGACGACCTCGGTCGGCTCCAGCACCGGCGAGGCAGGCAGCCGCGCCTCGCGCAGCCCGGTCAGCGCGCGCTCGCGGGTGCCGAAGGACTCCAGCCACTCCAGGATGATCGGCCGCAGCGCCGGCCAGTTGTGCCGCCGCGCCAGCGGCGTGGCGAAGCGCGGATCGTCGTTGAGGTCGGGCCGCTTCATCGCGGCCAGCAGCCGGTTCCACAGCTGCGGCGCCCCCACCGTCTGCATCGCGAAGTCGCCGCCCTCGAGGCGATGCACGATCATGCCGGCGCGCGGACCCGGATAGACCTCGCCGCCGTTGACGATCGCGCCGTAGGTGATGTCCTCGGCGGCGATCATGGCCTCGAGCATCGAGACGTCCAGGTAGGCGCCGCGCCCGCTGCGGCCGTGACGGAACAGCGCGGCCAGGATGGCGCCGAAGGCGTGGGTGCCGGCCAGCACGTCGGCCGCTTGCAGATAACTCACCGGCGGGATCGGCTGCTGCTGGCGCTCGAGCGCCATGATCCCGGACACCGCGTTGATGATGTGGTGGAAGGCCGGGGTGCTGCGCATCGGCCCCGTCTGGCCGAAGCCGGAGATCGAGCAGTACACGATGTCCGGCTTCACGCGGGACAACGCCGCGTGATCGATGCCGAGCTTCGTCGCCACGCCGGGCAGGAAGTTCTCGATCGCCACGTCGGCGTGCCGGGCGAGGTCGAGGATGACGTTGCGGCCGCGCGGCTGGCTGAGGTCCACGCCGACGCTCTGCTTGCCGGCGTTGATGCGGATGAAGTAGCTGGCCTGATCCCCGCGGCCGTCCTCGACCTGGATGTAGCCGCGGCGCGTGTCGTCGCCCTCACCCGGGCGCTCGATCTTCAGCACGCGGGCGCCGAGGTCGGCCATCAGCCGCGTGCAGTACGGCCCGGCCAGCACCCGGGTGAAGTCGAGGACGGTCAGGCCCTCGAGGAGGCGGGATGACTCGATCACGGGCAATCTTCCTCCTGAGCGGGGTGGCCGCCCAGGAGCATACGCGATTCCCCGCGCTCCGGGGAACGTGATGTCGGCACCGACGCGGCAGGTGCCGAGGCCGGAGGCTGACGGCGCCGCCCCTCTCGCTCCCGATCATCGCGCTCGCGGTTCCGCTGCTG
>DASSLH010000400.1:0-6589 GCA_035689625.1 Candidatus Methylomirabilota bacterium
GCGGCCGAGGTGATGAAGAGCACCGCGCCCGACCTGCTCCGCCTGGGCATCATCGACGCCGTGGTCCCGGAGCCGGTGGGCGGCGCCCACCGCGACTGGGACGGTGCCGCCGCCACCTTGCGGGCGGCGCTGCGCGAGCAGCTGGCGGCGCTGGCCGCGCTCGAAGCCGACGAGCTGGTGGCTGGCCGCTACGAGAAGTTCCGGCGCATCGGCGCCTTCGAGGAGTCCGCCAGCCCCGTCCACTAGCCGGTCGCGTCAGCGCCCGAGCAGGCCGCGCGCGCAGTCCTCGTCGGTCACCAGCACGTTGATGAAGCGCCCGCGCAGCGCGCCGCGCACGGCCTCGACCTTGCCGCGTCCGCCCGCGATCGCGATCACCGCGCGGTCCTCGCGCCGGGCCAGCGCCTGCAGCCGGTCGCCCTCCACGCTGAGGATGCGGTGGGAGAGCGCGCGCAGCTCGCTCCGGTCCACGATGCGGCCGTCGGCGTCGAAGGGCTGGTAGTTGATCTCGCCCACGACGCCCAGCTGGCGCAGCCGCCGCACGCTGACGCCGTAGGACTCGGCCAGCGAGCAGAAGCCCGGCGTGTTGTCGGCGATGAGGCCGATGCCGCTCAGCGCGATGTCCACGTTCTGGGCGGCCTCGAAGATCGAGCGGATCTCGGGATCGCGCAGCAGCCGCCGCCGCTCGCGCTCGATCTCGCGCAGCGAGAGCAGATGCTGCACCGGCAGCGCGTAGGCGCGCACGTGGGGGCGGTACTTGGCGGCCATCATGCCGACCAGCGTGTTGGGGAAGAGGTCCACCAGCGTGAGCGTGCTCTCGCCGGACAGCGGGTAGAGCGAGAAGTCGCGGAAGCGCCGCTCGCGCAGGGCGCGGATCGTCTGGTAGAGCGTGAAGCCGCACGACAGGCCGATCCGCATGCCATTGCGCGCGATCTTCTCGAAGTGGGCGGCGGCGGCGGCACCCAGCTCGGCCTTCACGTCGGCGCGGCCGCCGGCCACGATCACGACCGCCTCGCGCAGCCCGTAGGCCTGGGCCAGCGCCGTCTCCAGCGCCTCGGTGCGGGGCAGGTCGAGCTCGACGCGCACGAGCCCCTCGTCGAAGGCGCGCTTGAGCAGGCGGGAGACGGTCGCCGCCGACACGCCCAGCGTCCGGGCGATGTCCTTCTGGCTGCGCCCCTGGCGGTAGTACAGCTCCAGGCAGCCCACCATGAGGCGCACCTCGCGGGAGGTCGGCTGAGAAATTACTTTCATGAGGGTGAAGATCTCAACTGAGGGCCGAGTGTACTGCCGTCCGGCGCGCGACCGCAACGGCGGCCGCCCCTCCGAGTTTGACTTGCGCGGAGGCGAATGCTACGGTCAACGCACCGTCACGCAAGGATTTTTCACCGGGCCCATGGCCAAACTTCACGTCATCACGTACGGCTGTCAGATGAACGAGTACGACTCGGAGCGGGTCGCCGGCCTGCTGCGCGAGCGCGACTACGAGCTGACCGCCGACGAGAACGACGCCGACGTCATCCTGCTCAACACGTGCGCGATCCGCGAGAAGGCCGAGGAGAAGGTCTTCTCCAAGCTCGGCGAGCTCAGGCGCCTGAAGGCGCGGCGGCCGGGGCTGCTGATCGGCGTCATGGGCTGCATGGCCCAGCTGCAGCAGCAGACGGTGCTGCGGCGGGCGCCCGCCGTCGACCTCGTGTTCGGCTCGCCGGCGATCGCGCGGGTGGGGGAGCTGGTGGAGCGCGCGCGCCGCGAAGGCCGGCCGGTGCTGGACACCACCGAGGCGCCGCTGGTGAAGATCACCGCCAGGCCGCCGGCGGCCGACCGCCTCAAGGCGTTCGTGACCGTCATGGAGGGCTGCGAGAAACACTGCACGTTCTGCGTGGTGCCGCGCACCCGCGGCCGCGAGCGCAGCCATCCGCCCCAAGCGATCGTCGCCGAGGTCGAGCAGCTGGTCGCCGAGGGCTGCCGCGAGGTGACGCTGCTGGGCCAGACCGTGAACGCCTACGGCCGCGACCTCGCGCCGCCCACCGACCTGGCCGAGCTGTTCGCGCGCGTGAACGGCGTCGCGGGGCTGGCCCGCATCCGCTTCACGACCTCCAACCCGTACAACCTCACGCCCAGGCTCATCCGGGCCATCCGCGACGTGCCGAAGGTGTGCGAGTGGTTCCACCTGCCGCTGCAGTCGGGCTCCAACCGCGTGCTGGAGCGCATGAACCGCGGCTACACGCGCGAGCGCTACCTCGAGCTGGTGGACGCGCTCCGGCAGGCCGAGCCCGCCCTGGCGTTCTCGACCGACATCATCGTGGGCTTTCCTGGCGAGACCGAGGCCGACCTGGACGCCACGCTCGACATGATCGAGCGCGTGGCCTACGACAACGTCTTCGTGTTCCGCTACTCGCGCCGCCCCGGCACGCCGGCGGCGACGATGCCCGACCAGGTGGACGACGCGGTGAAGGCCGACCGCAACCGGCGCGTGCTGGACGTCGTGCAGCGCGTGACGGCGGCCCGGGCCGGGCTTCTGGCCGGGCGTACGATGGAGGTGCTGGTGGACGGCACGTCCCGCCGGCATCCCGGCGAGCTGGCCGGGCGCACCCGCTGCAACCGCGTGGTGAACTTCGACGGCGAAGGGCGCGCCGCCGTCGGCGACATCGTGCACGTCCGGGTGACCGACGTGCTGCCGCATAGCCTGCGGGGAGCGCTGGCGCCGCCGGAGGAGGCCGTATGCTGGTCGAAATGAAGGTACGCGGGCTGGCCCTCGACCCCGTGTCGAACATGCCGATCATCATCCTGCGCGACGAAGAGGACAAGCGCTCGCTGCCCATCTGGGTCGGCATCTTCGAGGCCAACGCCATCGCCCTCGAGCTGGAGAAGATCGCCACCCCGCGCCCGATGACCCACGACCTCATCAAGAACATCCTCGAGTCGCTCGACGCGCAGGTGGCCCGGGTGGTGGTGACCGACCTGCGCGAGAACACCTTCTACGCGGTGCTCCACCTCAAGCTCGGCAACGCGGAGTACACGGTCGACTCGCGGCCCTCGGACGCCATCGCGCTGGCGCTGCGCGTGGCGGCGCCGATCTTCGTGGAGGAGGACGTGTTCCCCAAGGCCGGCAAGATGGAGGTCAGCAAGGAAGGCGAGCCGATGAAGGCCGACGATCCGGAGCAGCTGCGCGAGTGGCTGCAGAACATCAAGCCGGAGGACTTCGAGAAGTACAACAAGGCCTGAGCGAGGCGAGGCGGCGTGCGCGTCGGGCTGTTCACGAACAACTACCTGCCGTTCTGCGGCGGGGTCACGATCTCGGTGGAGACGCTGCGGCGCGGGCTGGAGGCGCGCGGCCACGAGCCGTGGGTCTTCGCGCCGCGCTTCCCGGGCGCCGCCGAGCGCGCCCCGCGGGTGCTGCGCTTTCCCTCGGTGCCCGCCGCCACGTATCCCGAGTTCCCGCTGGCGGTGCCGTGGTCGCCGGCGATCGCCCGCCGCGTGCGGGCGCTCGACCTCGATGTCTTCCACGCCCATCACCCGTTCCTGCTGGGCCCGGCCGCCCGGCGGCTGGCGCGGCGCCTGGGCCGGCCGCTCGTGTTCACCTACCACACGCGCTACGAGAAGTACGCGCACTACGTGCCGCTCACGCGCAGCCTCGTCGAGGCCGCGGCGCTGCGGCACAGCACGCGCTTCGCGGCCGCCGCCGACGCCGTCATCGCGCCCTCCGCGCTCGTGCGCGAGCAGCTGCGCGCGCGCGGCGTGACGGCGCCGGTGGCGGTGGTGCCGACCGGCGTGGACCTGCAGCGCTTTCGGCCCGGTGTGCGCGCCGCCGCGCGCGGCGAGCTCGGGCTGCCGGCCGACGCGCCGCTGCTGCTCTACGTCGGGCGCCTCGACCGCGAGAAGAGCGTGGACCGGCTGCTGCTCGCCTTCGACCGCCTCGCCGCCACGCTGGGCCGCGCCCGGCTCTGGCTGGTGGGGCAGGGCAAGGAGAGCGGGCCGCTGCGCGCGCTGGCCGGGCGGCTGGCCGCCGGTGACCGCGTGCACTTCGCCGGCGTCTGCGCGCACGACGTCCTGCCGAGCTGGTACCAGGCGGCCGACCTGTTCCTGTTCGCCTCGGAGACGGAGACGCAGGGCCTGGTGCTGGCCGAGGCCGCCGCCTGCGGGCTGCCGGCGGTCGCGGTCACGGCGCCGGGCTGCGACGAGGTCGTCCGCGACGGCGAGACCGGCATCCTCAGCAAGAGCGATCCCGCCAGCCTGGCCGAGGCGGCCATTGGCCTGCTGCTCGACGGCGAGCGGCGGACGGCCATGGCGGCGCGCGCCCGTCAGGTCGCCGAGAGCGACTTCGACGTCGCGCTGCAGATCGATCGCACGCTGGAGCTCTACGCCGAGGCGGGCGCGCGCGTGGCGGCGCGCCACCGGCGGGGATGACCGCCGCCCGCGCCATCCGCGTGCTGTTCCAGAAGGAGTGGACGGCCACCGAGCGGCGCGGTCTGCTGGCACCCGATCCGCGCGTGCGCACGCTCTGCCGCGTGCTGGTGACCTATCCCGAGGTCCGCCACATCGCGCCGGACCGCATCAGCCTGGACGCCGACGCCGATCCCCGCACGCTGGACACCGTCAGCCGCTTCCTGGAGCGCCAGCACTGGCTGGTCAAGTCGGTAGTCGTCGAGTAGCCGTGCAGCGCCGCGAGGGCCTGGCCAAGGTCGAGGAGGAGATCCGCCGCGAGAAGGCGGCGGCGCTCGGCCGGGCCGGCGAGCGGCTGGAGGCGGCGCTCGCCGCTACCGACGCGCTCGGGCGCGCGCTGGACGCCGAGAGCGATCCCGGGCGGCGGGCCGCGCTCCTCGAGGACTACGAGGCCGCGCGCCGGCGCGCCAGCCACGCCCGCACGATGCTGCTCATCCAGCGCGAGGCGATCGGCCTGCGCCAGCATCGCGACGTCGACCGCACGTTCCCCGAGCCGCCGCGCCGGCGGTGAGCCCGTGATCTGGAACGCCGCGGCCGAGTGCCAGCCGCCGGCGGCGCGGGCGGCGCTGCAGCTCGAGCGCCTGCGGCAGACGCTGGCCTGGGCGGTGGAGCACGTGCCGTTTCACCGCGCGCGGCTGGGCGAGGCGCGGCTGGGTGGCCTCGACGACCTCGCCGCGCTGCCGTTCACGCGCAAGAGCGACCTGCGCGAGCACTATCCCTTCGGCCTGTGCGCGGTGTCGCCGGCCGAGCTGGCCCGCGTGCACGCCTCGTCCGGGACCAAGGGCAAGCCGACCGTCGTCGGCTATACCGCCGGCGACCTCGACGTGTGGCGCGAGGCGATGGCGCGCGTGATGACGGCGGCCGGCGCCCGCCGCGGCGACATGCTGCACGTGGCGTTCGGCTATGGCCTGTTTACCGGCGGCCTCGGCTTCCACGACGGCGCCGAGCGCATCGGCATGACGGTCGTGCCGGCGTCCTCCGGCAACACCGCGCGTCACCATCTGCTACTGCAGGACTTCCGGCCGGCGGCGATCTGCGGCACGCCCTCGTTCGTGCTGCACGTGGCCGAGAGCCTGCGCGAGCAGGGCGGGGACCCGCGCGCGCTCGGCCTGCGCTACGGCATGTTCGGCGCCGAGCCGTGGACGGAAGGGCTGCGGGCGGCCCTCGAGCGCGCGCTCGGCTGCCCGGCCTGGGACATCTACGGGCTCAGCGAGATCGTCGGCCCCGGCGTGGCGGGCGAATGCCCGCAGCGCGCCGGGCTGCACATCTGCGACGATCACTTCCTGCCGGAGATCGTCGATCCGGCCACCGGCGAGCCGCGGCCGCCGGGCCAGGAAGGCGAGCTCGTGCTCACGACGCTCACCAAGCGGGCGATGCCGATGATCCGCTACCGCACCGGCGACATCACCACGCTCGCCAGGGAGCCCTGCCCCTGCGGCCGCACCTCCGCCCGCATGGCGCGGGTGAAGGGGCGCAGCGACGACATGCTGGTCATCAAGGGCGTCAACCTGCATCCCTCCGAGGTCGAGGCCGCGCTGCTGGCCATGGACGAGCTGGAGCCGCATTACCTGCTGGTCGTGGATCGCACGGCCACGCTGGCGAGGCTCGAGGTCCAGGTCGAGCCGGCCGCCGCGCTGCTCAGCCGCTGCGGCGGCTTCGCCGACCAACACCCGCTGCTGCTCGACGTCCGCCGCCGCGCCACCGAGCGCCTGCGCGCCGCGACCGGTCTCACCGTCGAGCTCACGCTGCTGCCGCCGCGCTCCATTCCGCGCTCCGAGGGCAAGGCCGTCCGCGTGATCGAGAAGCGGTGAGCCATCCTCGAGCGCAATCGGAGCCGACGTAGCCTAACAGGCTGAAACACCGTCCAGCGCTCAGCCGGATGCCGTCGGGCAGGTGGAGAGCGCGGCGGTCAGCCGAGCACGCTCAGCGGCTGGCGGCGTACGCCTTGCTAGTTGACATAATGCCTCTTATCGGCGCTCACGCGTTCCTGACGAGTACCAGAGGACCGGCCCCCATGGCAAGCGATGGCCATGGGAAACTGGCCACCCCGTGACTCCCCATCGGGTTCGCTTCGCTCACTCGATGGCCAACGGGAACCCCTTAATGCGGCCCGGTTGGCGGGCAACTCCTCACTGCGCGCTTGAAGCGCTCC
>DASSLH010000401.1:0-11066 GCA_035689625.1 Candidatus Methylomirabilota bacterium
GATGATCGCGGCCAGGATGCCGATGACGGTGTGCAGGCCGGCCCCGGTGTCGGCGAGGCCGCCGATCGCCTTGGTGGGCGGCCCGTTCGGCGAACCGGTCATGCTCATGGCCCCGGCCATGGCCTGGGCGATCCACTCGAAGCTCTTGTACTCGGCGTAGGGCCCGCCGCTGCCGAAGCCCTTGACGGAGGCGGCGATGATCCGGGGGTTGAGCCGGCGCAGCGCCTCGTAGCCGAGGCCCAGGCGCTCCATGGCGCCGGGGCCCAGGTTCTCGACGACCACGTCGGCGCCCTTGACCATCTCCTCGAACATCGCGCGGCCGCGCGGCGCCTTGAGGTTCAGCGTCACGCCCTTCTTGCAGGAGTTCAGCAGCAGGAAGAACCAGGCGTCCTCGCCGCGCTTGTCCGAGAGCGCGGTGCGGCCGGGCTCGCCGGCCGGCGGCTCGATCTTGATGACCTCGGCGCCCAGCCACGCCAGCATCTGCGTGCAGGAGGGACCGGCCTCGTACTGCGTGAGGTCGAGAACGCGAATGCCGTCGAGTGCCTTGCCCATCGTGCGAGTCCTCTCCCGCTCAGCCGCGCCCGGCCGGCGTGTGACGGAACGGCAGCACGGTGTAGCGCGCGCGCTCGACCTCGATCACCAGCACCACGCGCTGCTCGGGGTTGCCGCGCATCGGGAACGGCGCGCCCGTGTACTTGCGCGAGATGCGGTCCATGACCGCGAAGTCGCGGTCCGGCCGCCGCTCGACCACCCGGCCGCGCAGCTGCGCCTCGCGGTAGGGGTTGTCCATCGCGACCACCGACAGCGACACGCGCGGATCGCGCTTCGTGTTCTTCGCCTTCAGCGAGCCCTCGCCGGTGGCGACCAGGATGCGATCGCCCTCCACTCCGACCCAGACCGGCGCCGACTGCGGCGAGCCGTCCGGCAGCAGCGTGGCCAGGTGCACGAAGTTCGGCTCCTCCAGCAGCGCCCTGACGTCCGCGGACAGGGGCGCCATGGCTAGGTCGTGTAGGCGGAGAAGCGCACGGTCTGGGCGCGCGCCTTGCTGTCGGTGATCACGTTGACCACCGCCGGCTTGCCGGACGCGTAGGCGCGCTCGAGCGCCGGCCGGATCTCGTGCGGCTTCTCGACGAACTCGCCGTGCGCGCCCAGCTCCTGGGCGACCTTGTCGTAGCGCGTGTGGCCGAGGTTGCGGCCGGGCTTGGGCAGCGGCCGCGTCCACGGCGCGTCGGCCGTCCAGCCCCCGTTGTTGCTGATGACGACCACGACCGGGATCTTGTGGCGCACGGCCGTGTCGATCTCCATCGCGTTGATGCCGTAGGAGCCGTCACCGTGCAGGACCACGACCTGGGTGTCGGGCCGGGCGACCTTGGCGCCGACGCCGAACGGCAGCCCCACGCCCATGCAGCCGAACGCGCCGGAGTTCAGGCGATGGCCGGGCGCGAACGTCGGGATCGCCTGCCGGCCGTAGTTGAGGATCTCCTGGCCGTCCACGACGAGGATCGCATCGCGCTTGAGGAAATCGCGGACCTCCTTGCAGAGGCGCAGCGGGTGAATGGGCGTGTTGTCGGTGCTCATCGCCTTTTCTTGCTCGGCGCCTTTTTCTGCATCGAGAACGCGGAGCTTCCCGGTCCATGCTGCGTACCGCCTGGGATCGAGCTTTCCGTCGGCCGCCGCCGTGAGTTGCTCGAGCACCGCGCGGGCGTCGCCGGCGATCGGCACGTCCACCGCGCGGTTGTGGCCGAGCTGGCCGGGGTTGACGTCCACGTGGATGACCTTCAGATCGGCGGCGAAGCGCGGCGGCCGCCCGAACTGCACGACCCAGTTGAAGCGGGTGCCGACGGCCAGCACGACGTCGGCCTCGGTGAAGGCCTTGCTGCGCGCGTTGAGGAACGCCAGCGCGTGGTCCTCGGGGACGAGGCCGCGCGAGATCGGCGTCGTGTAGAAGGGAATGCCGCTGGCCTCGACGAAGGCCTGCAGCGCCGCGGCGCCGTCGGACCACCACACGCCGCTGCCGGCCAGGACGACGGGCCGCTCGGCCCGTGCCAGCAGCGCGACGGCCTCGCGCACCGCGTGGGGATCGCCCAGCGTGCGCGGCGCCGGCTGCCACGGCCGGGAATAGGTGACTGCGTCCTCTTCCACCTTCTCGCCCAGCACGTCGCCGGGCAGGTCCAGGTAGACCGGTCCCGGCCGGCCGCTGGTGGCCTCGCGAATCGCGGTGGCCACCACGTCGGGGATCCGCCGGGCGTCATAGATCCGCGCGGCGAGCTTGGTGACCGGCTTGAAGACGGCGACCTGGTCGATCTCCTGGAAGGCCTCCATGCCGAGGTACACGCGCGGGCTGGAGCCGCCGATGGCGATCATCGGCGCGCAATCGGTGAAGGCGTTGGCGACGCCGGTCAGCAGATTGGTCGCGCCCGGGCCCGAGCACCCCATGGCCACCGCCGGCCGGCGCATGACGCGCGTCCACGCGTGGGCCGAGAGCGCGGCGGCCTGCTCGTGCCGCGTGTCCACGGCCCGGATGCCGAGCTGGATGCAGGCGGCCTCGGTCTCGAGCATCGGACCGCCCATGACGTAGAACATCGTGTCGATTCCCTGCGAGCGCAGCGCCTGCGCCAGGACCTCCGAGCCCGTGATCGTCGCCATGATGGCCTCCCGCCAGTGGTTGACGCCCGACGTGCGGTGTAGCATACGCCACCATGCCAAGGATCTGGCGCGTGTACTCCGGGACCGATGGGCAGTCGCACCTCGCCGAGCTGCCGCTGGCCATGAAGCCGTTCGCCGACGTGGAGGGCGCTCACGGCGAAGGCACGCCGATGCAGCGGGTGGCCGGACTGGCGTTCCGGGTGGCGCCGGCCGGCTACGTGCTCGACTGGCACTGCGCGCCGCGCCGGCAGTACTCGATCTCGCTGTCGGGCACGGCCGAGATCGAGGTCGGCGACGGGACCGTGGTGCGGCTCGGGCCCGGCGACGTCGTGCTGGCCGAGGACCTCACCGGGCGCGGCCACGTCACCCGCGTCGTCGGCGACCAGCCCCGCTTCTACGCGATCGTGCCCCTGGAGACGCCATGAAGATCTTCCTCGTCGCACTGACGTTGCTCGCGGCTGTCGTCGCGCCCGCCGCCGCCGCGCCGGAGGGCACGCTGACGTGGGGGCTGCACGTCACGCTGGCCGCGCGCTGGCTCGATCCCAGCGACACCGAGGCCTTCATCAACCAGTTCATGGTGCTCTACGCGCTGCACGACGCGCTGGTCAAGCCGATGCCGGCCGGCGACAACACGCCGAGCCTGGCCGAGTCGTGGACGACGTCGAAGGACGGCCTCACCTACGAGTTCCTGCTGCGCCGCGGGGTGACGTTCCACGACGGCGAGCCGGTCACCGCCGAGGACGTGAAGTTCTCGTTCGAGCGCTACCACGGCGCCGCCGCCAAGCTGCTGAAGGACCGCGTGCGCGACGTGCGCGTGCTCGACCCCCGCCGCGTGCAGTTCGTCCTCAGAGAGCCGTGGCCGGATTTCATGACGTTCTACGGCACCTCCGCCACCGGCGCGGCCTGGATCGTGCCCAGGCGCTACGTCGAGAAGGTCGGCGCGGACGGCTACCTCAAGGCGCCGGTCGGCGCCGGGCCCTACCGCTTCGTGAGCTTCACGCCCGGCGTGGAGCTCGTCATGGAGGCGTTCGAGGGCTACTGGCGCAAGACGCCCTCGGTCAAGCGGCTGGTGTTCCGCAGCATGCCCGACGAGACCACGCGCGCGGCGGCGCTCAAGGCCGGCGACGTGGACATCGTCTACCTGCTGAGCGGGCCGACGGCGGCCGACGTCAAGAAGACGCCGGGGCTGCGGCTGGCGGCGGCGAAGCCTCCCGGCGTGCCGTTCCTCGACCTGCCCGAGCAGTGGGATCCCAAGTCGCCCTGGCACGATCGCCGCGTGCGGCTGGCCGCCAGCCATGCGCTCGACCGCGAGGGCCTCAACCAGGCCGAGACGCTGGGGATGTCGCGGCCGACGGGCTCGCTCATTCCCCGCGTGCTGGACTTCGCGCGGCCGTACGATCCGCCGGCCTACGACGTCGCGCGCGCCCGGCAGCTGCTGGCCGAGGCCGGCTACCCCAGCGGCTTCGACGCCGGCGACCTCACGCCGTTCCCGCCGTTCTTCTCCATGGGCGAGGCGCTGGTGAACTACCTGCAGGCCGTCGGCATCCGCACGCGCCTGCGCACGATGGAGCGCGCCGCGTTCCTCGGCGCCTGGCGCGAGAAGAAGCTGCGCGGCGTGATCATGGGCCTGGGCGCGCCGGCCGGCAACGCGGCCACGCGCATCGAGGTCTACGTCACGAGGAACGGCATCTATTCCAACGGCGTGGTGCCGGAGATCGAGGACCTCTTCCAGCGCCAGGCCCGCGAGCTCGATCGCAAGAAGCGCGAGGCGCTGCTCGGCCAGATCCAGCAGATCATGCACGACCGGGTGCTGCACGTGCCGATCTACGAGCTGGCCTTCCTGTGGGGCATCGGCCCGCGGGTGGGCGAGGCCTGCGTGGACCGCATCAAGGGCTTCTCCTACTCGGCGCCCTACGAGGACCTGACGCTGAAGGCGCGATGATCCTCGAGCGCATCGACGTCCACTGGGCGAAGGTGCCGCTGGCCTTCGTGTGGAAGACCTCGTACGGCGACCAGCTCCACACCGACACGCTGCTGGTGCGCATGGAGAGCGGCGGCCTCCACGCCTGGGGCGAGAGCTGCCCGCCCTACGTTCCCAACTACTCGGCCGAGCACACGCTGGCGACGTTCCACACCGTGCGCGAGCACCTGGCCCCCCGCCTCATCGGCCAGGACATCGTCTCCGCCGAGGACCTGCTGCGACGGCTGGACTTCGTCAAGGGCAACCAGTTCGCCAAGGCGGCGCTGGAGATCGCCTGGTGGGTGCTGGAGGCCAGGCGCCGCGGCGTGCCGCTGCACGTCGCGCTGGGCGGCAAGGGCGACGCGGTGGCGGTCGGCGCCGACTTCGGCGTGCAGGACTCGCTCGACACGCTGATGCGCAGGATCCAGGAGGCGATCGACGCCGGCTTCCCGCGCATCAAGCTCAAGGCCCGGCCCGGCTGGGACCTCGAGATGGTCGCCGCCGTGCGCTCGACGTTCCCCGACTTCACGTTCCACATCGACTGCAACGCCGCCTACACGCCGGCCGACACCGAGCTGTTCCGCAAGCTCGACCGCTATCGCCTGGCGATGATCGAGCAGCCGCTGGCCGACGACGGCCTGAGCCTGGTGAACCACGCGGACCTGCAGGCCAGGCTCGGCACGCCGATCTGCCTGGACGAGAGCGCGCTGAGCCTCGCCCACGTGCAGGCCGCCATTCGCCTGGGCAGCTGCCGCGTCGTCAACATCAAGATGGCGCGCGTGGGCGGGCTGGCCGCCTCGCGCGACATCCAGGCGCTGTGCGCCGAGCACGGCATCCCGTGCTGGGTGGGCGGCATGCTGGAGACCGCGGTGGGCGGGGCGATCTGCGCCGAGCTGGCCACGCTGCCCAACTTCACCTACGCCGGCGACATCTTCCCCTCGTCGTACTTCTACGCCGACGATCTCGGCAAGCCGGAGCTGACCGTCGCCGGCGGGCGGATGGCCACCTCGCGCGTGCCGGGCATCGCGCAGGAGCCGGAGGCCGAGCGCCTGGCACGCTGGACGGTCGCCCACGCGGCGTTCCGCGCGTAGGCGACCGTCCCGCGCCCGAGCCGGCCCTGCCGTCTACGGGCTGACGAGCGCCCTGATCCGCAGCGCGGCGGCCGTGAGCTCGGCCGCCATCTCCGGTGTCAGGCTCTTGCCGCTCTGGGCGGCGACGGCGTTGACGAACGCGTCCAGGATGTTCGCGGCCGCCGCCGACCTTCCTCCGTCGTAGAGCCGGGCGACCTCGGTGAGCCGCTGCTGCAGGCTCGCGCCCGGTCCCACGCCGTCCGCGCCGGCCAGCAGGTCGGCGAGCTGCTCGTCGGCGCCCTTGACGTGCACGGTGAACGTCGCGGTGGCCGTGTTGCCGGCCGGGTCGCTCGCCTGGCAGTGGACCGTCGTGATCCCGATCGCGAACGTGCTGCCCGACACCGGCGTGCAGCTCGACGTGAGCGCCGCCGGCGGGTCGTCGGGGTCACTGACCTGCAGCGTCCACGTCACGGCGGCGCCGGCGGGGCTCGTGGCGTTGGCCGTCGGCTCGCTCGGGACGGTCAGCGTCGGCGGCGTCGTGTCTGCGATCGTGACGCGAACGGCGGCGGTGTAGATGTCGAGCCGGTGCAGCGTGCCGTCGGGATTGTCGCCGGTCGCGTTGGAGTTGTCGGCCCACACCGGCATCAGCACGCCGCTGACGAACGCGCTGCCGGTGTAGTCGCCGAAGTCGATGTCGTGGTACGGGGGCGGCGGCGGATCGGCGCCGGCCTCGCGCGAGGCGGCGGCGGCGACGGCGAAGTTCGGCCCGAACGTCAGTCCGCCGTCCACGCTCACCGCGCCATGGAAGCGCGCGGCGACGTTGTCCGGATCCTCCCGCGTGTCGTACCAGGTCACGGCGACCGCGCCCGTGGACTGGTCGAGCGCGATCCGCGGCAGGAACTGGCTGCTGGCGCCGGCGTCGTCGTTGACCCGCACCGGCGCGCTCCACGTCGCCCCCGCATCGTCGGAGCGCCGCACGAAGATGTCCGTGTCACTGGAGTCGATGGACGGCCGATCGGTGTAGACGAGATAGGCGCGGCCAGTGTGCGGCCCGCCGCTGCGGTCCCAGGCCAGGCCGGCCTCGGGATCCACGCCCCAGCTCGGCTGCGCCGGCAGCGGGATGAAGCCGCCCATGTTGGTGGGCGAGGCCAGGACGTAGTCCGCGAACAGGCCCGGTCCGAGGCCGTCGGCCTTCAGGCTGGTGTACACGCCGTCGATGCCGAACGCCGGTCCGTACGTCACCATGACCTCGCCGGCCGGCCCGATCGCGATGTCACCGTAGTTGACCGACGGCGGCGACGGCACGAGCAGCGCCGGCAAGAACGAGCCGACGGCACCGGGCCCGCTCACCGGCGCTCCGGTGGCGTAGATCGCGCCGCGGTTGAAGGTCACCCAGACGCTGCCTCCGCCGTCCGGCGCGGGCCCGGTCGTGACGGTCGGCTGGTCGGCGTTCACGCCCAGCGGCGTGGCGCCGCTGAACGTCGCGCCGCCGTCGGTGCTGACGGCGAGCACGACGTAGAAGAACGGGGGCGCGCCGAGATAGGTGATGAACAGGTTGCCGTACGCGTCCCAGGACACGCTCGGATTGCAGCAGGCGATCGGCAGCCCGCCGCCCGGCGCGATCTTCGCGCGCGTCCACGTCAGGCCGCCGTCGCTGCTGCGCGCGGAGGCCAGGCCTCCCGTCTCGTCCTGGGAGACGACGAACACGCGGTTGACGTCACTGGGATCGATGGCGATCGCCCCGACCGCCTGGTTGCCCGGCGCCCGGGTGAGATTGACGTTCGGGCCCACGCTCACGCTGGCGTTGCCGGCCCACACCGCGGCCGGCAGCGAGAGCAGCCCGACGATGACGATCGAAGAGAGCACGAGCGATAGACGACGCATGACGTTCCTCCCCGAACCATCGTGCCGCCATGTCGGGGGGCGCGGAATGCGCGGGACACCTCAACTTGGTGGAGAGTTCGCCTCAGCGGGCTCGGCGCGCAGCCATTCGAGGATCCGCGCGTTCTCCTCGCGCGGGTAGGTGTGCGAGAGGTCGTCGACCTCTCGGTAGACAATGCGGGCGCCGGCGGCGAGCAGCGCCTCCTTCGCGACCCGCGCCGTGTAGACCGGGAACATCCAGTCGAGCGCGCCGTGCACGAGGTAGATGGCGCGGCCGCGCGCCCGCGCCAGCCCGTCGCCGAGCAGGAACGGGTGCAGCACGCCGCAGGCCGGCGCCAGGTGCGTGAACGCGCCCTCGCCGCGCAGGCCGCAGACGAACGCGTAGGTGGCGCCGTCGGACATGCCGGTGAGCAGCACGCGCGCGCGATCGACGGGATAGCGCCCGGCCACGGCCTCGACCATCCGGCGCAGCGGCCCGGCGTCGGCGTCCTCGCCCATGATCGACCACGTGCGCTCCTGCGAGGTCGGCGCCAGCACCAGGACGCCGGCGGCGCGCGCGTCGCGCAACCAGGTCCAGAGGAAATCGCGCCCGTGGCCGTGACCGCCGTGCAGGGCGACGACCAGCGGCAGCGCGGCGGCGCCGTCCCAGGTCTCCGGCACGTAGAGCGAGCAGCCGCCCCGCGCGTCGCGCTCGTTGCCGGCGTGCAGGACGCCGACCGACGCGCCGTCGTCGCGCAGCGCCGCCGTGCGCAGCCGCGCGACGAGCGCCTCGTCCGCCCGCCGCTCCGGCGGCAGGAACCAGCGGCTGACGCCGTCGAAGGCAGGGGCGAGCGGATAGAGCGTCTCCTGCACGCGGCCCAGCCGCCGCAGCGCGCGGTAGAGCTCGAACACGTCGCCGCCGGCGCGGGCGGCGTCCACGAACGCCGTGACGATCGCGAGCGTGGCCTCGCCGACGTCGAGCAGCCGGTCGCGCAGGAAGCCGAGATCCTGGGGCCAGGCCAGGCGCTGGCAGGCGCCGAGCGGCTCGCGCAGCGCGGCGGCGTGCGGCGCCAGGCGCTCGGCGAGCCGCCCGGCCAGCGGCGGATGCAGGTACCGCTGGACCCACAGCAGGCGCTCGAGCGCGTCGAGGAGCGCGGGGAGCAGCGCGTCGATCGCCTCGGTCACGGCGGGCGGCGTCGCCATGGCCGCGAGCCTAGAGTCGGCGCACGCGCGGCGCCAGCAGGGCGATGCCGCCCGCCAGCGCCGTCAGCGCCAGGCCGCTGGCGCCGAAGGCCAGGCTCACACCGAACAGCGAGGCCAGCGCGCCGATCTGCAGCTGCCCCAGCGGCGCCAGGCCGATGGCCACCACCCACGCCCCGCCGGCGCGCCCGCGCAGGTGACGCGGCACGCTGAGCTGCAGCAGCGTCTGGGCGAAGAGGTCGGCGAGCGCGCCGACGGCGTTGACGGTGGTGAGGACGAGCACGACGCCGAGGAAGCCCATGACGTACGGCGCGGCGCCGAGCCCGACCAGCGTGGCGCCGAACGTGACGAGCACGGCCAGGAAGAGCGCGCCGTTGCCCTGCAGCGGCCCGTGCAGGGAGGCCAGCAGCAGCCCGAGGATCCCGCCGACCGCGCGGGC
Organism: Candidatus Methylomirabilota bacterium; assembly: GCA_035689625.1. Lineage (GTDB taxonomy): Bacteria > Methylomirabilota > Methylomirabilia > Rokubacteriales > CSP1-6 > AR5. Next base: position 9,176 of record DASSLH010000401.1, read on the forward strand.
GGCGCTCAGCACGCCGAGACCCTCGGGGCCGGCGTGCAGGACGTCGCGGGCCAGGCTCGGCAGCAGCACCTGGTGGGAGAAGCCGAGGATCTCGGCGCCGGCCGTGAGGACCATCAGCGCCGTCAGCGCGCGGTCGGTGCGCATCGCGGCCAGGAACGTCACCACGCCGCGCCACACCGAGGGCGCGTCGGCGCCGGCCGCCGCCGGCGGCGTCGAGGCCGGCAGCAACGCCAGCGCACCGCCGAGGAAGCCGGCCGCGACGGCCAGGTAGCCGGCGCCGGCGCCCCAGCGCGCGAGGATCGCGCCGGCCCCGAGCGCGCCCGCCAGCCAGCCGGCCCGCATGGCGACGCCGAGCACGGCGAAGCCGTTGACGAGCGCGGGAGCGCCGACGACGTCGTGCGTGTAGCTCTGGCGGGCCGCGTGCTCGACGGCGCGCACGACGCCGGCGAGGAACGTCAGCGCGAGCACGCGCCCCAGCGTCGCGTGGCCCGGCAGCGCCAGCGCGCCGAGCGCGCCCGCCGTCAGCGCCTGGCCGGCGCCGGTGGCCATCACCAGGCGCTGACGCGAGAAGCGATCGGCCAGCGCGCCGGCCGGCACGCCGGCCAGGAACAGCGGCAGCGCGCGCGTGCCCATGGCGACGCCGACCATCAGCGGCGAGTCGGTCAGCTCGAGCACGAGCCAGCCGAGGACGACGTTCTCGGCCATCATGCCGGCCGAGTTGACGAGCATCGAGGCGCTCAGGCAGCGGAAGTCGCGCAGCCGGAACAGCGCGGCGGGGGAGCTGGGCATTCGGGCTTAGAATACCGCCGGAGGAGAGGCCATGACGACGACGCTCGAGCCGCGGATGGAGCTGGAGCAGCACCTGCACATGTACCGGCAGATGGCCAAGATCCGCGCCTTCGAGGAGCAGGTCAACGAGCTGTACAAGGGCGCCAAGATGCCGGGGCTGGCCCACCTCTACATCGGCGAGGAGGCCGTCGCCGTCGGCGTCTGCGAGGCGCTGCGCCGCGACGACATCATCACCAGCACCCACCGCGGCCACGGCCACTGCCTGGCCAAGGGCGCCGCGGTGGATCGCATGTTCGCCGAGCTGCTCGGCAAGGAGGCCGGGTACTGCCGCGGCAAGGGCGGCTCGATGCACATTGCCGACCAGGACAGCGGCAACCTCGGCGCCAACGCCATCGTCGGCGGCTCGGCCGGCATCGCCACCGGCGCGGCGCTCTCCGCCAAGATGCGCGGCACCGAGCAGGTCGCCGTGTGCTTCTTCGGCGATGGCGCGCTCGGCCAGGGGCTGCTCTACGAGGCCATGAACATGGCGGCGCTGTGGGCGCTGCCGGTGATCTACGTGTGCGAGAACAACCTGTACGGCGAGTACACGGCGAACTCCGAGACGATCGCCGGCGAGATCCTGGGCCGGGCCCGGGCCTTCGGCATCCACGCCGAGACGGTGGACGGCCAGGACGTCCTCGCCGTCAACGCCGTCATGCGGCGGCTGGTGGAGCGCGCCCGCCGCGGGCAGGGGCCGGCGTTCCTGGAGTGCAAGACCTACCGCTACTACGGCCACCACGTCGGCGACGTCAATCGCGAGTACCGCACGCGCGAGGAAGAGAAGGAGTGGACGAGCAAACACGATCCGCTGCAGACGCTCGCCGCGCGGCTGACGGCCCAGAAGCTCGTGGACGCCGACACGTTCGAGCGCATCGTGGGCGACGTCAAGCAGGAGATCGACGCCGGGGTCGCCTACGCGCTGGCCGCCCCGTACCCGACCCCCGACCAGGTGGACCAGGACGTGTATGCCTGACCGGCGCGGGCCGTGCCGGCGCGCCGTCCTCGCCGTCCTCGTCGCGCTGGCCGCCCTGCTGGCGGCGGCGCCCGCGCGCGCCGCCGATCC
>DASSLH010000402.1:0-7860 GCA_035689625.1 Candidatus Methylomirabilota bacterium
CGGCGTCGACCTCGCCGCGGGCGACGTAGTCGAGCGCCTGGCGCACGTTCTCGGCCAGGACGAGCCGTGGCTGCAGCCGCTCCCAGAGCCCGAGCGCGCGCAGGCTCTGCTCGGCGTACTGGCCGACGGGGACCGTGCGCGGGTTGCCGATCACCACGTGGCGCAGGCGGGCGTCGAGCAGATCCACGGGCCGGGCCGGGACCAGCGCCGCGTCGGCCGGGACGACGACGCTCAGCACGTTGCGCGCGAACACCCGGCGGGTGCCGGCCACCAGCAGGCCGGCCCGGGCCAGCTCGTCCATCTGCTGCTGCCCGGCCGAGACGAAGAGGTCCACCGGCGCGCCGGCCTCGATCTGCCGGGCCAGCGCTCCGGAGGCGCCGAAGTTGTAGCTCAGCGTCACGCCGGGGTGCGTCGCCGTGAAGCGGCGGCCGACCTCCTCCACCGCCTCCTTCATGGAGATCGCGACCGAGCACGTCAGCGTCTCGGCGCTCGCCGACGGCGGCGCCGCCGCCAGCGCGAGCAGGAGCGCGAGCAGCCCGCGGGCGGCGGCGCGGCTCACGCGGGCCGGCGCTGCTGGATGGCCGTGAGCGCCCAGTTGACCGCGAACACGAGGACGAGCAGCAGGATCGAGAGCGCGATCGCGACGTCGAAGTTACCCTTGCCCGTCTCCAGCACCATCGCGGTCGTCAGCGTGCGCGTCTGGCCCTTGATGTTGCCGCCGACCATCATGGAGGCGCCGATCTCCGAGATGACGCCGCCGAAGCCGGCCATCACCGCAGCCAGCATCGGCAGCCGCGCCTCGCGCAGCACCACCCACACCATCTGGGCGCGCGAGGCGCCGAGCGCGAGCAGCTGCAGGCGAAACCGCGCGGGCACCTGCTGGACGGCGGCCAGCGTGATACCGGCGACGATCGGCGCGGCGATCACCGCCTGGGCCAGCACGATGGCGGCCGGCGTGTAGAGCAGCTCCAGCGCGCCGAGCGGCCCGCTGCGCCAGAGCAGGATCGTGATGTAGAGGCCGACCACCACCGGCGGCAGCCCCATGCCGGCGTTCACCGCGCTGATGCACAGCGTGCGGCCGGGGAAGCGTGTCAGCGCCAGCAGCGCACCGAGCGGGATGCCGAGCGCCAGCGCGACGAGCGTCGCGATGCCGGAGACCTCCAGGGACAGCCACAGCACGCCCAGCACCTCGCCGTCCGCGTGCACGAGCAGCCCGAGGGCCTCGCGGACGCCGTCGAGCAGCACGTCCATCTAGAAGTCGGCGTCCGTGCGGCCGGCGATCGGTACGAACAGCGCCTGGCCGTACTTCGCCACGCCGAAGTCGCGGATGACGGCCTGGGTCGCCGGCGACAGAATGAACGCGGCGAACGCCCGGCCGCCCTCGACGTTGACGCGCGGCCCGTTGGCCGGGCTCACCTCGAGGACGGAGTAGAGGTTCAGGAGCGGGCGATCGTGCTCCACCATCGTCTGCAGCACCACGCGCTTGCTGAACGCGAGATAGGTGGCGCGATCGGTAAGCGTGTAGGCGCCGCGATCGTCGGCGATGCCGAGCGTCGCGCCCATGCCCTGACCGGACTCGATGTACCACGGCGCGCCCGGCGTGACGCCCGCCTCCTGCCACAGCCGCCGCTCCAGGATGTGCGTGCCGGAGTTGTCGCCGCGCGAGACGAAGCGCGCCTGCGCGCGCGCGATCGCGCGCAGCGCGGCCACCACGCCGCGCTCGCCGCGGACCCGGGCCGGGTCCGCGGCAGGGCCGACGAGCAGGAAGTCGTTGTACATCACCAGGCGCCGGTTCAGCAGCTTGCCCTCGGCGACGTACTTCTTCTCGAGCGCGGGCGCGTGGCAGAGCGTGACGTCGGCCTCCCCCCGCGCGGCCAGGGCCAGCGCCTGGCCGGTGCCGACCGAGACGGTCTTGACCGTGTAGCCGGTCTGCTGCTCGAACATCGGCATCAGGACGTCGAGCAGGCCCGAGTCCTGCGTGCTGGTCGTCGTGGACAGGATCACGGTGCCGGTGGCGGCCGGGGCCGCCGCCGGCGCCAGCAGGGCGAGCATGCCGAGGGCGAGCGCCAGTCGTCGCATCGAGTCTCCCGTCGCGGCCGGCCGGCCGCGGTTCCTATTTATGCCGAACAAAGCATAGAGCAGCCGCCCGACCGGGGCAACCGCACGGCCCGTCAGCGCCGGCGCCCCGCGAAGACGCGGCGGAAGCGGCGGTGGGCGTCGGCGTCGAGGCCGGCCTGCAGCCGGCGGTAGCGGGCCACGAAGGCGCGGCCGGCCTCGGTCAGCCGGAGGCCGCCGCGGGGGCCGCCGCCCGTCCGCTCCAGGAACCGGATGCCGGAGGCCCGCTCGAGCTCGCGGAAATAGCCCCAGCCGTGGCGGTAGGACATGCCGACGCGGGCCAGCGCGCGGCGGAGCGAGCCGAGCTGGTCCACCAGCTCCAGCAGCCGCGCGCGGCCGTCGCCGAACTTCACGCGGTCGCCGAACACCACCCAGACCTTGAGCCGCGGCTTCACGTCCTTATAATGGACCGGATGGCAGAGCCGCGAGTGCTCGTCGTGGACGACGAGCCCGACATGGTCGACAACTGCGTTCGGATCCTGCGCCGGGCCGGCTATCGGTGCCTCAGCACGACCGATCCCGAGCGCGCCCTCACCATGCTCGAGTCCGATCGGCCCGACTGCGTCATCACCGACCTCAAGATGCCGGGCGTGGACGGTTTCGCGCTCCTGCGCCGCGCGCACGAGGTGGATCCCACGCTGCCGGTCGTCGTGGTGACGGCGTTCGCCACCATCGAGTCGGCGGTCACCGCCATCAAGGAAGGCGCCTTCGACTACCTGCCCAAGAACTTCTCGGTGGACCAGCTCACGCTCGTCGTCGAGCGCGCGCTGCGCCAGCGCCGGCTGGCCCAGGAGAACCGCAACCTGCGCGACCAGCTGCAGACGACGTTCGCGCTCGACAACGTCATCGGCCGCAGCGCGGCCATGGCCCAGGTGTTCGAGCTGGTCAAGAAGGCGGCGCGCTCGGAGGCCAACATCCTGGTGCTGGGCGAGTCGGGCACCGGCAAGGAGCTCATCGCGCGCGCCGTGCACGCCAACAGCCCGCGCGCCTCGCAGGCCTTCGTGCCGGTCGACTGCGCCTCGCTGCCCGAGAACCTGCTGGAGTCCGAGCTGTTCGGCCACGAGAAGGGCGCCTTCACCGGCGCCGTGAAGACCAAGCCCGGCCTCATGGAGGTCGCCAGCGGCGGCACGCTGTTCCTCGACGAGATCGCCGAGCTCTCGGTCGGGCTTCAAGTCAAGCTGCTGCGCGCGCTGCAGGAGCGCCAGATCCGGCGCGTGGGCGGCACCGGCCTCATCGACGTGGACGTGCGGGTGGTCTCGGCCACCAACCGCGACCTGCGCGACGCGGTGGCCAAGGGGCAGTTCCGGGAGGAGCTCTACTACCGGGTCAACGTCATCGAGATCCGGCTGCCGCCGCTGCGTGAGCGCGCCGGCGACGTGCGGCTGCTGGCCCACGCCTTCCTCAAGCGCTACGGTGGCGAGCGCCTGCGCGGCTGGGACGACGCCGCCATGACCGCGCTGGAGACGTACCCGTGGCCCGGTAACGTGCGGGAGCTGCAGAACGTCGTCGAGCGCGCCTGCGCGCTGGCCGAGGGCGACTCGGTCACCCGCCGCGACCTGCCCGAGCACGTGCTGAGCGGCTCGGCCCGCCCCGTGAGCGTCGCCGTCGCCGCGCCCGCCGTGGATGCCCAGCTGGCGGGCACCACCAGCCTCGGCCTCAAGGACGCCAAGGAGCGCTGGATGGCGGTGCTGGAGGCCTCCTACCTGCGCGAGCTGCTCGACCGGCACGAGGGCAACATCTCGGCCGCCGCCAAGGCGGCCGGCATCGACCGCAAGACCTTCCACCGGCTCGTCAACAAGCACCAGATCCGCGGCTGACGCGCCGGCCGGCACCCGGCCGCCTCACAGTGCGGCGCCGCCTCCCCACCGGACGGCGTCCCGTCGCGCGCATCCCGTTGATTTCGCTGCGCGCGCGCGTGGCATTCGCGGTGCACCAAGCAGGTCCGGGGAAGGAGGCAACGCCATGCGCGACATCACGCGCGTCATCTATGCGTCTGATTTTTCGCCGGCCTCGCTGGTGGCTTTCCCGCACGCGCTCCGCATCGCCAAGGCCACCGGGGCCGAGCTGACGATTCTCACCGTGCTGCCCTCTCCGGTCGCGCTGTTCATCGACGGCGGCTACGTGCCCCAGAACGTCTGGGACGAGCTGTACCGTGGCGCCCGCGCGCAGGCCGACAAGGAGATGGACGCGCTGCTGGGCGAGGCGGTGAAGGCCGGCGTGCACGTCACGACGTCGATCGTGGAGGGCACCAGTCCGGCCGACGACATCGTGCACACGGCGGGCAACCTGAAGGCCGATCTGCTGGTGCTGGGGACCCACGGCCGCACCGGCGTCGCGCGTTTCTTCCTCGGCAGCGTGGCCGCCCGCGTGGTGGCGACGGCCCCCTGCCCCGTGCTGACCGTGCGGGCCGAGGCCAACGGAGAGCAGCCATGAAGATGGCCGCGCTCGTCCACAACTGGTGGATGATGGCCGTGCGCGGCGGTCTGGCGATCGCTCTTGGGCTGGCCGTGCTGCTGTGGCCCCACGTGACGCTGGCCGGCGTCGTCGTGCTGTTCGGCGCCTACGCCATCCTCGACGGCCTCTGGTCGCTGGCGGCGGCGACGCGAGCGGCGGGGCCGCTTGGCGCCTGGCCGGTGGCGCTGGAGGGCGCGGTGAGCGTCGCGCTGGGCGGCGTCGCGCTGCTGGTGCCGTGGGTGCCGCGCGACCTCGTCTACCTCATCGCCGTCTGGGGCGTACTCACCGGCGCGCTGGAGCTGCTGACGGCGGCCGGCTTGCCGCGCAATACTGTCGGCTACTGGCTGCTGGCGACCGGCGGCGTGTCCTCGCTGTTCCTGGCGGTGCTGGTGCTGCTCGTGCCGCACGCGGACACCGACGTGGTGGTGCGGGTCATCGCGGCCTATGCCGAGGTCTTCGGAGTCGTGGTACTGCTGGCTTCTGTGCACTTCACGCGGGGTGCCCCCGTCCTGCACCGGGCGGCGGCCTCGCGGGGGTAGCGAGGAGGCCAGAATGACGCGCCGGCTGCTCGCGGGGATGCTGATCGTCGCGGCGCTGCTGCTCGCGGGGGCGCCGGCCCAGGCCTGGCATTCGCACGGTCATGTGTTCATCGGCGTCGGGCCCTACCCGTACTGGTGGTACCCGCCGCCGTACTACTACTATCCGCCGCCGTACGCCTACGAGCCGCCGCCCGTGATCGTCGAGGAGCCGCCCGTCTACGTCGAGCGGCCGCAGACCCCCGCGGCGCCGGCGATGCCGCCGGGATACTGGTATTACTGCGAGAGCGCCAAGGGGTATTACCCGAGCGTGCCGAGCTGCCCGGAGGGCTGGGTCAAGGTCCCGCCGAGGCAGTGAGCGCACCATGGAGGAGCACATGAAGGCCAGGTCGAAGGCGAAGGTCGCGGTCCGCCGCGGCACGACGCTGCTGGAGACCGACCGGCGCCGCCCGATGGAGCCGCGCCTGGCGCCGCCGCGCTACGCCGAGCGGCGGCACGCCCGCCCGGGCGCCGGCATCAAGCGGTCACGGGCGAGCATGGCGAAGTGACCGTGACGAAGCCGCCCGCGCTCGGCACCACGCGCGTCCGGGACGTGATGGCGAAGACGCCGGTGACCATCGATCCCGAGGCGCCACTGGCGACGGCGCTCGCGGTCATGCGTGAGCGCACGCTGCGGCACCTGCCGGTCACCGACGAGCGGGGCCGGCTGATCGGCATCGTCACCGACCGGGACATCCGCAGCGCGCTCTTCGCGCCGGCGATCGCCGAGTACCTGCCGAGCGACGGCCGGCTGCGCTCGTTCGCCGCCAGCATCGAGCGTGTTCGCGTGCGTGACGTCATGACCTGGGGCGCCGTCACGATCGGCCGCGACGCGCCGATCGCCCAGGCGGCGGCCGTGATGGCCGACGCCCGGGTCGGCAGCCTGCCGGTCGTGGACGGCGAGCAGCTGGTCGGCATCGTGACCGAGCGCGACGTGCTGCGCGCGCTGGCCGACACCCTGCCGTCGATCAAGGGCGCCGATCCCGACTCCTATCTCTGGTAGCGGATCGCCAGCGATGCAACGCCCGCTCCTGCTCGCCGTCCTGGCGCTCGTGCTGGCGTGGCCAGCGCTCGCGGCTGCGCAGGCGACGAGCCGCCACTCCGGCATCCTGGTGGCGCTCGACGCCTCCACCGGCAAGCTCGTGCTGGACGAGGTCGGCCCGTCGCGGCCGCAGGACGGACGGCCCGCGCTCCGCCGGCTGCGCATGCGGCTCACGCCCGTCACGCGCTTCGTGCTCGCCAGCCGGCAGCACGAGGCGCGCTTCCCCGGTGGCTTCACCGAGACGGAGCTGACAGCGGCCGACCTCGTCCCCGGCGACTACGTCACCGTCGAGTGCCAGTCGCGGAACGGCCGGCTGATCGTGCTGCTGGTCATCGCCGCCGAGCTCGAGGAGTAGCCGCGCTCAGGCCACCAGGCGCCCCATCAGCCGCCGCTTCACCAGCTCGACCAGCAGCAGGTACGTGAGCGTCGCCACCCCCAGGAACGCGAAGAACGCCGGCGGCACGGGCACGAATCCGAGCGGCGACGCCAGCGGCGTGAACGGCAGCGCCAGGCCGACGCAGACGATGAGGACCGTCGTCGCGGCCAGCGGCGCGCTGGGACGGCTGCGAAACGGATTGCCGGCCGTCCGGATGACGAACAGCACCAGCGTCTGCGTCGCCAGCGACTCCACGAACCAGCCGGTGTGGAACGACGCCTCGGACGCGTGGAAGACCCACAGCAGGGCGAAGAACGTCAGGAAGTCGTAGATCGAGCTGATCGGCCCGATGAGGAGCATGAAGTTTCGGATGAGGGCGATGTTCCAGCGCTGGGGCTTGACGACGAAGCTGTCGTCCACGTTGTCGGTGGGGATCGTGATCTGGGCGAGATCGTAGAGGAAGTTGTTCAGCAGAATCTGGGGCGGGAGCATCGGCAGGAACGGCAGGAAGAGCACGGCGCCCGCCATGCTGAACATGTTGCCGAAGTTCGAGCTGGTCCCCATGAGCAGGTACTTCATCACGTTGGCGAAGGCACGGCGGCCCTCGAGGATGCCGTTGTGCAGGACGTCGAGCTTGCGCTCCTGCAGGATGATGTCGGCGGCGTCCTTGGCCACGTCGACGGCGGCGGCGACCGAGATGCCGACCGCGGCCGCGTGCAGGGACGGCGCGTCGTTGATGCCGTCGCCCAGAAAGCCGACGACGTGGTCGCGACCGTGCAGGACACGGACGATCCGCGTCTTCTGGCCCGGCGAGACGCGGGCGAAGACCGTGGTCCGCTCGGCGACGGCGGCCAGTGCCGGGTCCGTCATGCCCTCGACCTCGTCACCGAGCACGATGCGGCCGGGCTCGAGCCCTACCTGGGTGCAGACATGGCGGGCGACCAGCTCGTTGTCGCCGGTCAGGATCTTCACGGTCACGCCGTCGCGGCGGAGCGCCGCCAGCGACTCGCGCGCGCCCTCCATCGGGGGATCCGAGAAGGTCACGAACCCGGCCAGCGTCAGCTCCCGCTCGTCGTCGATCGCGTAGGACGGCCGGCGCTCGATCCGCCGGTAGGCGACGGCGAGCACGCGGTACCCCTGCGCGCTGAGCTCCTGGAACGTGCCGGCGCACCGCTCGCGCAGCCTGTCGGCGGCGTCGAGCAGGAGGACCCGACCGTCGAGCTCGCAGGAGGACGCGCGCGCGAGGATGGGCTCCGGGGCGCCCTTGGTGATCAGCAGGGGCCCGTCCGGCGTGTCGA
>DASSLH010000403.1:0-5673 GCA_035689625.1 Candidatus Methylomirabilota bacterium
GCGTCTTGTACCAGTTGGGATCTTTGGCCAGGATGTCGGCCTTGTAGATCCAGTTCCACGGCTGGGCCAGGTTGGCCATGAACGAGGCTTCCGGATGCTTGAGCCGGAACACGATCGTGTCGGGCGCCGGCGCCTCCACCGATTCCACCGCCTGGTAGGTGGCCTTGCGGCTCGACAGCACGTTGGCCGGCGGGAAGACGATGTGGTCGTAGGAGGCCTTCACGTCCTTCGACGTCAGCACGCTGCCGTCGTGGAACTTCACGCCCTGGCGGATCTTGAACGTGTACGTGCGCCGGTCGGGCGAGACCGTCCACGACTCGGCGAGGTCGCCGACGAACTTCGTCCCCGTGCGATCGAAGGGGTCCACGCGCATCAGCGTGTTGTACTGGGGCGCGCCGGGGTGCAGCATCGCGAACGTCTCTTCCTGGTGCCCGTCGAAGCTCGGCGGCTCGGCGGCGACCTCGAAGATCAGCTCGCCGCCGTAGCGCGGCCGCTCCTGGGCGGCCAGCGACGGGGCCTGCGCGAGGGTGAGGACCAGGACGACACACGCCAGCAGTCGGCTCATGGACGACCTCCGTTGATCACACGAGGTGGCGTACGATACCACGCGGCAGGCGACATCCACCGATCAGGAGAGACTCATGGCTGAGGTACTGACCGTGGTGGCGAAGGTCCGGGCGGCCAAGGGCAAGGGCGACGCGCTGGCGGCGCTGCTGCGCGAGCAGGCCGGCGTCGTGCGCCGGAACGAGCCCGGCTGCCTGGCCTACCGGCCGCATCGCTCGACGAAGGACCCCGACCTGTTCCTGTTCTACGAGCAGTACAAGGACGACGCCGCGTTCGACGCCCATCGCAAGGCGCCGCACCTGGCCGCCTACCGCGAGCGGCGCGAGAAGGAAGGCCTGACGGAGGGCGCCGTCGAGGTCGAGATCTACCGCAGCCTGACGGAGTAGCGGCTAGAGATAGCGCGTCGGCCAGATCATCGTCCGCCACATGTGGGCCGACGGGCTTCCGTCGAAGCCCAGGCCCTCGGTCGGCTGGCGGAAGTGGCGGCCGACGACGTCGGTGAACTCCTCCAGCTCGACGCGAATGCTCGTGTCGAACGAGTAGAGGTCGTTCACCGTGATCAGCCGCGAGGTCATGTACCACCTGTGGGCGCGCGCCTCGCGATAGGCCTGCTGGATGTACGGCTCCGGCACGTAGTCGGGCCCGAAGAGCTTGACGTACATCTCGGGGTAGGCGTAGCCGACCGACTCGTCGGCGAAGAAGCGCAGCGCCTGGTGGTAGCGGATGGCCCAGGCGACCTCCTCGTCCACGTACGGCTCGACGAGCTGGGCGCCCCAGTAGCCGTGGTCGGCGCGGATGAAGCCGGCGATGGCGATGTCGTGCAGCAGGCAGGCCAGCACGACCTTGTCGCCGGCGCCGTTCTTGAGCGCCAGCCGCGCGCTCTGTAGCGGGTGCTGGGTCGGGCCGAAGCGCAGGCGGAAGAAGTCGAAGAGCGTCGGCCGCGACGGCATCTTCGGCAGGCGCGGGTCGTCGCCCATCATCATCAGGCGCCCCTCGGAGCCGGCCGGCCGCGGCACCGGCTGCCGCGGGTCGTGCTCGCCGGAGACGTAGATCGCGGACTTGACGACGACGCGGTCCAGCTCCTGCGCCATCGCGTGCTCGGCGGCCTCGGCGCGCTGCAGCGTGCTCATGCGGCTATCCTTCCCCCTGGCTGGCGTTGACCGATGATCGGGGCGCCGCCCGGTGGTGTCAAGCCGGGCCCGCTGCTATCCTGACGGGCGTCGAGGAGGACGGCATGGCCAAGATCAGGCAGGTCACTCACCCGGCCGTCACGGGCTACTTCCTCACCGACGGCGAGCTCAACGTGGCGATCCTCAACTTCAAGAACGACGCGGTCGCCGGCGCCGAGCGCGGCACGGCCTTCGCCGGTATCCATCACATCGGCTTCCAGGTCGAGAGCCTGGCGGCGATCGCCGAGCGGCTGGCCGCCGCCGGCGCGCCCCGCCGCGACGACGTCAACGAGGCGCTCGGCGTGGGCCAGGGCCACGAGCGCCACGCCAATGTCGAGGTCAAGTACGGCGGGCCCGACGGCGTCATGCTCGACGTGTCGGAGACCGGCTGGGTCGGCACGCCGACGTTCAATCCCCAGGCCTAGAGCGGCAGCGACTTCAGATAGGCGCGGAAGGCGTCGGCCAGGTCGGGCCGGGCCAGCGCGAATTCCACCGTCGCCTTGAGAAAGCCCAGCTTGTCGCCGGTGTCGTAGCGCTTGCCCTCGAACTCCACCGCGTACATCGGCCGCTGCCGGCGCAGCGTGCGCAGCCCGTCGGTGAGCTGGATCTCGCCGCGCTTGTCGGCGCGGGTGGCGGCCAGGATGTCGAACAGGTCCGGCGTCAGCACGTAGCGGCCGATGATGGCCAGGTCCGAGGGCGCCTCCTCGGCCTTCGGCTTCTCCACCAGGTCGCTGATCTCCCACACGTTGCCGCCGATGTTGCGGCCGGCGATGACGCCGTATTGGTGGATGCGCTCGCGGGGCACCCGCTCGACCGCGATCACCGGTCCGGCGTACCGCTCGTACACGTCCAGCAGCTGACGCATGCACGGCACGGTGGCGCCGCCGATGATGTCGTCGCCGAGGAAGACGCCGAAGGGCTCGTCGCCGACCAGCGCCCGCGCGACGAGGATGGCATGGCCGAGGCCGAGCGGCTCCTTCTGGCGCACGTAGGACACCTCGGCGAGCTCGGAGATCGTCCTGATCTGCTCGAGCTCCTCCTTCTTGCCACGCTCGCTCAGGTAGTGCTCGAGCTCGAAGGCGGTGTCGAAGTGGTCCTCGATCGCGCGCTTGTTGCGTCCGGTGACGATGATGATCTGGTCCAGCCCCGAGGCGACCGACTCCTCGACCACGTACTGGATGGCCGGCTTGTCGACGAGCGGCAGCATCTCCTTGGGCTGGGCCTTGGTGGCAGGCAGGAAGCGGGTGCCGAGACCGGCCGCCGGGAAGACGGCTTTGCGTACGCGCATGGGAGGGCTCCTATCCGGCGGCGCCGAGGGGCGACCAGTGCTGCCGGTCGAACGCCTGCTTGATGCGTCGTCGCAGCTCGCTCTCCGCCGCGACCCGGCGCTCGGGCGCGACCCGGGCGGTGAGGCGCAGGACGACGTCGCCGCCGCTGAATCCCATGATACCTTGCGTGACCGCCGCGTCCAGCGCAGCCCCCGACTCGCGCGCCCACGCCGCCCCCACCTCGTTGAGCAGGGCCAGCGCCGCCTCCACCGGCACGTCGCGCGAGACCGGCACGTCCACCACTGCCCGCACGCCGCCGGCGCCGTAGGTCGCGAACTCGGTGAGCTGGCCGTTGGGGATGATGCGCAGGGCGCCGTCGTCCATGCGGACGGTCAGCACGCGCAGGCCGATGGATTCGACGGTGCCGGTGCCGGCGCCGACCTGCACGACGTCGCCGACGTGGATCAGCCCCTCGAAGAGCAGGAAGAAGCCGGTGATGATGTCGCGGATCAGGGTCTGGGCGCCGAAGCCGACGGCCAGCCCCAGCACGCCGGCCGACACCAGGATCGCGAAGACGTCGATGCCCAGCTCGCGCAGCACGATGACGACGGCGATGAAACCGACCGCCCACCGCGTGAGGCTGGTGAGCAGCGAGGCCAGCGTACGCAGGCGCGCCAGCTCATGGCCGGGACGGTCCCGCAGCAGCCGCGCGATCAGCCGGAGGGCGACGCGATAGGCGACGAGCAGGACGAGCCCGGTGACGGCGATGGCGAACAGCCGCGCGAGCAGGTGCGCGCTGGCCGACTCCAGCCTCGTCCCGCGCGCGAGCAGGTCCTCGAGCGCGCCCGTCACGGTGTCAGGCCGCGCGGCGCGCGGCGTCGGCCCCGGTGCGCCGGCGCCGGGCGCGGCGCACGCGCATGACCGCCCACGCCGTCACCCACGTCAGCGCGGCGGCGGCCAGGCCCAGCGTCGTGGTGCCGAGGAAGAGCCAGGCCGACAGCCCGGCCAGGCCCGAGAGGTCGGGCACCAGCCAGGCGCCCAGCTTCACGGCGCCGGCGTAGACGAACGGCGCGAACCAGGGCAGGTTCAGCCAGGTGCCGGCGACGGTCACCGTGCGATTGAGCCGGCAGACCGTCGCCACCACGAGCGCGAGGAGTGTCTGGAAGCCCCAGAACGGCGTGAAGCTGATGAACACGCCGATGGCGAGGGCCAGCGCCACGCGCCACGGATGATCGTCGAGCGCCAGCAGCGCGGCCAGCCGCGCCGCCGCCTGGCGCGGCGTCATCATCGCGCGGGCCGCCCCCGGCCCACCCCCTCCAGGATGGCAATGATCGCCAGCACGCAGGCGGCCTGGATCAGGATCACCGCCGCCTCCCGCGTGTCGGTCTGCTTGAGCAGGATCGCCGAGAGCCCGAGCGTGCCGGCGATGAAGTAGATCAGGAACACGCTCTGCGGCTTCGTGAGCCCCAGCGCCTCGAACCGGTGATGGATGTGGTCTTTCCCCGTGTAGGCCAGCCATTCGCGCACGGAGTGCACTTTCCCCGTCACGACCCGCACGATGCCGACGAACGCGATGTCGAAGAGCGGGACCGCCAGGATCAGCACGGGCGTCAGCAGCGCCACGATCGGGTCGTTGTTGGACCATTCTCCCATGACGGCCAAGCCGGCGAGGCTGAACCCGATGAAGCTGGCGCCGGCGTCGCCCAGGAAGATGCGGGCGCCGCCCGGCCGGAAGTTGTAGGGCAGGAAGCCCAGGCAGGCTCCGACCATCGGCGCGGCGAGGAAGAACAGGTACGCCTGGCGCGTCTGAAACGCCGTCACGCCGAAGAACAGCGCGGCGATGACCCCCAGGCCCGTGGCGAGGCCGTCCATGCCGTCGAGGAACTGCACGGCGTTGGTGACCGTGAGGAACCAGAGCAGCGTGAGGACGAGATTCAGCGCGAGCGCCGCCGGCCACCAGTACGGGAAGACGTGCAGCACGACGCCGTAGGCCATGGCCACGGCCACGCCCCCCACCTGCCCGGCGAGCTTCACCGTCGCCGGCAAATCCACGACGTCGTCGAGCACGCCGACCAGCACGACGATGGCGGCGCCGACGGCGACGCCCTTGAGGCCGCGCGAGAAGTGGAAGTTGAAGATGACGGTGACCGCCACCGCGCCCCACACCGCCGCCCCGCCCAGCAGCGGCGTGGGCACGTCGTGCACCTTGCGGGCGGAGGGGGCGTCGAGCGCGCCCAGCCGGATGGCCGCCGCCCGCACCAGCGGCACCGCGAAGAACGACAGCGCGAAGGCCAGCGCGGCGAGGTACGCCCAGTCCAGCCGCGCGGCGGCGAAGGCGTGGCGCACGTCGCGCAGCAGCAACACGGCGACGAGCGCGGCTCGCGCCACGCCGGCCACGATCGCCCCCGGCGACAGCGGCCACGCCGCCGCGCGCTGGCCGGCCGTCACGCTCATGCCAGCGCCTCGCGCAGGGCGGCGGCCACGGTGTCGACCTCGCCGTCGGTCAGCGTCGGGTAGCACGGCAGGGACAGCGCACGGCGCCAGAGGCGCTCGGCCTCCGGGTACCCGTCGAGCTCGAGTGCCCGATGGGCGGGGCGAAAGACCGGCCGCCGCGCGGTCACACCGCGGGCGGCCAGCGCCGCCTGCACCAGGTCGGGGCTCCGCTCGAGCTC
>DASSLH010000404.1:0-2834 GCA_035689625.1 Candidatus Methylomirabilota bacterium
CCTCGAGGCCGCCGGCGGAGGCGTCGATGCCCACGACGGGGAAGGCCGGTGACGCCCTCGATCCGGCCTCCCGAGTCTCCATACCCCCCGGGGCCCTGCGCAGGTGCGCGCAGGTCGTGGTGGAAAAGCCTTTCCCTACCAGACCGGACCTGCAAGTCGCGTTGATCATCAGCATCAAAACAATTGATTTTTCTGATGCCGGCCGGTGGGCCACCATCGCGGCATGGACACCAACCTCTACGCGCTGGAGACGATGGCGGACGAGCGGCTCACGCAGGCCCTGCGGCACGCGCGGCACGTCGCGCTGCTGGCCCGGCTGCGCCCGCGCCGCCGGCCGCTCCGCGTGTGCCTCGGCGGCGCGCTCGTCGCGCTCGGAGAGTGGCTTCGCCGCGGCCCCGTCCTCGCCCCCGAGTACCCGTGATCCGGCCGGCGGCGCCGTCCGATAGCGCGGCGATCGCCGCGATCTGGAACCGCGAGGTCCGGGAGACGACGGCGACCACCGACACCGAGGCGCGCAGCGTGCAGGCGCAGCGCGCCTGGCTGGCCGCCCACGGTCCCGACCACCCGGTCATCGTGGCCGTCGAGCTCGACGAGGTGGTGGCGTTCGCCGCGCTGTCGCCCTATCGCGTCAAGCCGTCCTACGCGCGCACGGTGGAGAACTCCGTGTACGTGAAGGACGGCTGGCGCGGCAAGGGCCTCGGCGGCCTCGTGCTCGACCGCCTGGTGGCGCTGGCGCGCGAGCGCGGCCACCGCTCGGTGATCGCGCGCGTCACCGCCGTCAACGAGGCGTCGCTGGCGTTGCACGAGCGGCACGGCTTCGTGCGCGTGGGCCTCGAGCGCCAGGTCGCGTGCAAGCGCGGGATCTGGCTGGACGTGGTGACCCTGCAGCGGGTACTCATGGACTGAGGTCATCCCCGAGCCCGAGGAGGCGCCGTGCGCAGTCGCCCGGTCCTGGTCTGCGTCGGCATCACCGGGCTGCTTCACGTCGTGACGTACCTGCTCAACACGCAGCTGCCGCTGCGGATCGTCGCGCTCGGCGGCCGCCACGCCCAGATCGGCTGGCTGTTCGCGATGACCACGGGCGTGGCGATGCTGCTGCGGCCGCAGGTCGGCGGCTGGACCGATCGCCTGGGCGCCCGCGCCATCATGCTGCCCGGCGCCGCCGTGCTGCTGGCCACGATGCTGGGCCTGAGCCTGGCCCGCACTCCGGCGGCGCTCATCGGGCTGATGGCGGGGCTCGGCATCGCCAACGCCCTGCTGTCGACCACCGGCAGCATCGTGGTGGCCGCCGAGAGCCCGGCCGCGCGCCGCGGCGAGGCGCTGAGCCTCTACTACGTGGCGTCGTCGGCCGGCGTCGCGCTGGGGCCGGTCGTCGGCTTCACGCTCGCCGACGTCGGCGGGCTCACGCTGAACCTGGCCGTCGTCACGCTGCTGGCCGCGATCGTGCTCGCGCTCGCCATCTCGCTGCGCACGACGGCCCGCCGCGCGGCTGCGCCCGGCCGGCTCGGCCGCCTCTGGAGCCGCCACGCGGTCGCCGCCTCGCTGGCGCTGATCGCGATCACGACGGGCCAGGCGACGGTCTACGCGTTCCTGCCGCTCTACGCCGGCGCCCGCGGCCTCGGCCGCGTCGCCTGGTTCTTTCCGGTGATGTCCGGCTGCACGATCCTGTGCCGCCTGCTGCTGCGGCAGGCCTCCGATCGCCTCGGCCGCGCGCCGGTGCTGATGCCGGCGATGCTGTCGCTGGCACTCGGCAACGCGCTGCTGGCGGCGCCGCCGAGCGTGCCGACGCTGACGCTGAGCGCCGCGCTGCTGGGCTGCGGCAACTCGATGCTCTATCCCACGCTCGTCGCGCTGGTGGTGGACCGCACGCCCGAGCGCGAGCGCGGCCTGGCGATCGGCACGGTCTCCGGCGCCTGGGACGTGGGCGTCGCGCTCGGCTCGCCGGCTATCGCCTTCCTCGTCGAGGCGCGCGGCTATCCCGCCGGCTTCCTCGCCTCCGCGCTGGCGGCCAGCCTGGGCCTGGCCGTGTTCGTCTTCACCGAGCGGCGCCGCCGTCCGGCCGCCGCGCTCGCGCTCTCGGACTGAGCAGACGTAGACTGGCGGCGTGGCCGTCCCGCCCTCCGGCCTTCCCGCCCCGCTGCGCGCGTTCGGCCACCGCGATTTCCGCCGCTTCTGGGCGGGCCAGCTCGTCTCGCTGGTCGGCACCTGGATGCAGTCGGTCGCGCAGTCCTGGCTGGTGCTGGAGCTGACGAACTCGGCGTTCCTGCTGGGGCTGATCGGCACGCTGCAGTTCGCGCCGGTGCTGGTGCTGTCGTTCTTCGCCGGCGCGCTGGCCGACCGGCTGCCCAAGCGCCGCCTGCTGATCACCACCCAGTCGCTGATGGGCGCCCAGGCGCTGCTGCTGGCCGCGCTCGTGCACCGCGGCCACGTCGCCTACTGGCACGTGGCCGTGATGGCCACGATCTACGGCATCGCCAACACCGTGGACATGCCCACCCGCCAGGCCTTCATCGTCGAGATGGTCGGGCGCGAGTCGCTGCGCAGCGCCATCGCGCTCAACTCGGCGATGTTCAACGGCGCCCGTGTGATCGGCCCCGCGCTGGCCGGGCTCGTCATCGCGCGCTGGGGCACCGCGCTGGCGTTCTTCTTCAACGGGCTGTCGTTCCTGGCGGTCATCGTCGCGCTGATGACCGTGCACGCCGAGGGGCTGCCGCGGGCCTCCACTGGCCGCGCGCTCCGCCACGAGATCGCCGAGGGCGTGGCCTACGCGCTGCGCACGCCGCGCATCGCGCTGGTGCTGAGCCTGGTCCTCTGCGTGAGCATGTTCTTCTTCA
>DASSLH010000405.1:0-4194 GCA_035689625.1 Candidatus Methylomirabilota bacterium
CTGGACAAGTACCGGCAGAGCGATCCCGAGTTCTTCAAGGGCCTGTCCGACAACGTCATCGCGCTCGGCCAGCTGAACGGCCACCTGCACGGCATCCCGTTCGGCATCAGCACGCCGGTGATGTTCTACAACGCCGACCTCTTCAAGGCGGCCGGCCTCAACCCCGACGCGCCGCCGCAGACGTGGGACGAGATGCAGCGCGCCGGGCTCGCCATCAAGCAGAAGACCGGGAAGTTCGCCGTCTACCTGCAGCAGCCCAACGACGAGTGGATCGACCAGACGCTGATCTGGGGCAACGGCGGCCGCCCGCTGTCCGAGGACGGCCATCACGTCGGCTGGGACTCGCCCGAGGCCATCGAGGCCATGCAGATGTGGCAGGACATGGTGAACAAGACGAAGATCGCCACCAGCCTCACCTGGGAGGAGGGCATCCAGGCCTTCCTCTCCGGTCACGTCGCCGCCTGCATGACGACCATCGGTCGCCAGGAGCACATGCGCAAGAACGCCAGCGGCTTCGAGGTGCGCAGCGCGCCGATGCCGCGCTTCGGGAGCAAGCCGCTGGCCACCGCCACCGGCGGCAACGTGCTGATGATCTTCGCCAGCGATCCGGCCCAGGAAAAGGCCGCCTGGGAGTGGATCAAGTTCCTGCTCTCGCCCGACGGCGCCACCATCTGGACGAAGGGTACCGGCTACCTGCCGCCGCGCGCCGCGCTGGCCGACGATCCGAAGTACCTCAAGCCGTTCTTCGACCAGGCGCCGCTGATGAAGGCCGCGCTGCAGACCTTCCCCTACGCCAAGCCGTGGGTGAGCTTCCCGGGCACGCGCGGGCTGGAGATCACCAAGACGCTGATCAAGGCGCGCGACGAGGTGCTGGAGGGCAAGCGCCCGGCCGCGGTGATCCTGAAGGAAGCGGCGCAGCAGGCCAGCGCGATGCTGCCGAAGTAAGCCCGCGTCGCGCGTGACGTCGCGTCGGGGCGCGCTGCGCGGCTACCTGTACCTGGCGCCGGCGGCGGCGCTGACGGCCGTGTTCGTCTACTGGCCGCTGGCCGCCAGCACCGCGCTCAGCTTCTACGACTGGAACCTGGTGTCCCCCACCTGGACGGCGGTGGGCTGGCAGAACTACGCCGACCTCTTCGCCAGCCGCGCGTTCTGGCTCTCGCTGCTCAACACCGGCAAGGCCACGCTCGGCCTCACGGCGCTGACCGTGGTGGCGCCGCTGCTGCTGGCGGCGGCCGTGCGCCGCGTGGGCCCGCGCTGGCAGCTGACCTACCGCGTCGTGCTGTTCTCGCCGACGGTGATCTCGATGGCCATCGCCTGCGCGATCTGGCTCTGGATGTTCCACCCGCTCTACGGCGTGATCAACACGCTGCTGCGGGTGGCCGGCATCACGGGCCCGGCGTGGCTGACGTCCACCGACGCGGCGATCTGGGCCATCGTGCTGGTCACCGTCTGGAAGACGTTCGGCTTCAACTTCGTGCTCTTCATCGCCGGCCTGCTCGGGATCCCGGCCGAGATGTACGAGGCCGCCCGCGTGGACGGCGCCTCCGAGGGCCAGATCTTCTGGCGCATCACCCTGCCGCTGCTGGCGCCCACGACCCTGTTCGTGCTGCTGACCACCTTCATCCTCACGCCGCAGAACCTGTTCATCCCGACCCAGATCCTCACCCAGGGCGGCCCCAACGACGCCAGCAACAACCTCGGCTACCTCGTCTACCAGCTGGGCTTCGAGTACTTCCGCGTCGGCTACGCCTCGGCGGCCGCCACGCTGGTGTTCCTGGTGCTGCTGGTCCTCACCGCCGTGCAGTTCGTGATCGGCGAGCGGCGCATCCACTATGGTGGCTAGCCACCGCTTCACGCACGTCCTCCTCGTCGTGGCCTGCGCGCTGGTCGTCTTCCCGATGTTCTGGATGATCTCGACCGCGCTCAAGCCGCCGCCGGAGATCTTCGCGGGGACCTTCCGCCTCTGGCCCAGGCACGGCACGCTGGGGAACTTCCGCACGGCGACGACCCAGGTGGACCTGCTGCGGCTGTTCTGGAACAGCCTGGTGGTGGCGCTGGCGGTCACGGCGGCCCAGGCGCTCACCAGCGTGCTGGCCGCCTACGCCTGCGCGCTGCTGAGGTTCCCCGGCCGCGACGTCTGGTTCGGCCTGTTCGTCGCCACGATGATGGTGCCGTTCCAGGTCACGATGATCCCCAACTACCTGCTGGTCGCGCGGC
Source organism: Candidatus Methylomirabilota bacterium (assembly GCA_035689625.1). Lineage (GTDB taxonomy): Bacteria > Methylomirabilota > Methylomirabilia > Rokubacteriales > CSP1-6 > AR5. Next base: position 2,218 of record DASSLH010000405.1, read on the forward strand.
TGGAGCTGCTCAACACCTACACCGGGCTCGTCGTGCCGCAGGTGATCACCGGCTACGGCATCTTCATGCTACGCCAGACGTTCAAGAACCTGCCGCCCAACCTGGTGGAGGCCGCGGTGGTGGACGGCGCCAACTCCTGGCAGATCCTCTGGCGGATCGTGGTGCCGGCCACCCGCACGGCGCTGACCGCGCTCTCGGTCCTCTTCTTCATCAACACCTGGAACCAGTACCTGTGGCCGCTGCTGGTGGCCAGCGACACCCGGATGAAGACGCTGCCCGTCGGCATGCAGGAGTTCGTGAACCTGGAAGGTGGGACCAACTGGGGCCCGCTGATGGCGGCGGCCACCATGGCGATCGTCCCCGCCCTGCTCGCCTACGTCGTCGCCCAGCGCTACATTCTCGAGTCGTTCGTCACCACGGGGCTGAAGGAGTGAAGCGGCCGCGCCAGCCTGACGCGAAAATTTCCCAGGTTCGGGTCACTCTGACGCGCGCGTGCCACTTCGCGCGCGCGACGGTGACGCGGGCGCGCGATTGGCGCGGTGTCGGCTCTGGCATTCGCTTTGCGAGCCCTCGCACGCCATGCGATCCCGTGCCCAACTGACCGACACTGCGCGTTCGTACTTCCCCCTCGCGCGACTCGCCCTCTGCCTCGCCTGCGACGTCTGCTTCGAGATCGGCCCCGAGACGTGCCCGGCCTGCGGCAGCGAGACCTGGTCGCCGCTGTCCCGCTTCATCGGCGACACCTCCGAGAAGGCGGCCGTGCGCGCCGTGCGGGCCCTCGTCGAGGAGGCGCGCGGCCTGTCGGCCGCCCGGGGCGGCCAGCACCTGCTGATCGTCTCCCGCACCCAGCCCAAGCTGTTCGAGATGCTCCAGCGCGAGCTGATGGACAACCAGGCGGTGACCGTCATCCAGGACCGCCGCGGGATGGGCCCGATGCCGACCGGCCGGCTGCCCAACCAGCGCTGGCGCAACGTGGACTTCCAGATCCGCGCGCTGGGGTGGGCCATCGTGCGCGCAGAGTCGCCGGCCCGGGCGGCCGCCGCGCGGGCGTGATCTGATCGGAGTGAGGGCCCCCGCTAGTCGAACACCACGACGCCTCGCGCGACCTGACCGCTGCGCAGCGCAGCGAAGCCCTCGTTGATCTGGTCCAGGCGATAGGTGCGGCTCACCAGCTCGTCGATCTTCAGCCGCTTTTGCAGATACAGATCGACGAGGTGGGGGAAGTCGAGGTTCGGCCGCACCGAGCCATACATCGTCCCCCGCAGGCACTTCTCCTGCAGCGCCATCATGTACGGCGTCACCGGCGCCCGCACCGCCATCGCCGCCATGCCGACGATGACGGCGGTGCCGCCGGGGCGGATGGCGTCGAGGATCTGCAGCGTCGTGGCCTCGCCGCCGATGGCGTCGAAGGCGTAGTCCACGCCGCGCCCGCCCGTGAGGCTGCGGGCGAAGTCCACCACGTTCGCGCTCCCGGCGTTGACCGTGTGGGTGGCGCCGAAGTCCGTCGCGTACTTCAGCTTGGAGTCGAGCAGGTCGGCCGCGATGATCGTCGCCGCGCCCGCCAGCTTCGCCCCCTGCACCACGTTCAGCCCTACACCGCCGCAGCCGATGATCAACACCGAGGCGCCGGCCTCGACCTGGGCGCAGCGCGTGACGGCGCCCACCCCGGTCGGCACGCAGCAGCCGACCAGCGCCGCCTGCGGCCACGGCATGTCCTTGCGGATCGGCACCAGCTGCTCGGCGGGACAGACGACCTTCTCGGCGAACGTGCCGATGCGAGCGAGCTGGTTGAGGCCCTCGCCGCGGTGCTTCATGCGCGGGGTGCCGTCGAACATCACCCAGCGCGGCGTGTCGTTGTGCCCGTCGCACAGGATGGAGCGGCCGATCGAGCAGTAGAGGCACCGGCCGCACTGCGGGCGGAAGGAGAAGATGACGTGGTCGCCCGGCTTGACGGTCGTCACGCCGGCGCCGACCTCC
>DASSLH010000406.1:0-9025 GCA_035689625.1 Candidatus Methylomirabilota bacterium
CTCACGCTCGAGGAGGTGCGCGAGGGCTCGGCGCGGCTGGCCGCGCTGCGCGCGCGCCTGGGCCGGCTGCGCGCACCCGTGCGCGACGTGGACGCCGCGCGGCAACCCGTCATGCTGGCCTCGCCGGGCGAGCGGCCGCCGGCCGGCGCCGGCTGGCTCTTCGAGATCAAGTACGACGGCGTGCGCGTGCTCGCCGCCCGGCAGGACGAGCGCGTCGAGCTGTACGGCCGCGCCGGCCAGGTGTTCACCGCGCGCTACCCGGAAGTCGTCACCGCGCTGCGCGCGCTGCCGCTGCCGCGTTTCGTGCTCGACGGCGAGGTGGTCGCGCTGGACGAGCACGGCCGGCCCTCGTTCCAGCGGCTGCAGAATCGCATGCACCTCACCCGGCCGGCCGATGTCGAGCGCGCGGCCTCGACGGTGCCGGTCAGCGCCGTGTTCTTCGACGCGCTGGCGCTCGACGGCCGCGACCTGCGCGGCACGCCGCTGGCCGAGCGCAAGGCGTGCCTGGCGCTGGCGCTGCCGGCGCGTGGCGTGATCCGCTACGGCGATCACGTGGTGGCGCGCGGTGAGGCGTTCTACGAGGCGGCCGCCGAGCAGCGGCTGGAGGGCATCCTCGCCAAGCGCGCCGACAGCCGCTACGTCGGCGGCCGCACGCGCGACTGGCTGAAGATCAAGTGCCACCTGCGCCAGGAATTCGTCGTCGGCGGCTGGACCGATCCGCAGGGCACGCGCGGCTGGTTCGGCGCGCTCCACCTCGGCGTGTACGAGGACGGCGACCTCGTCTACGTCGGCAAGGTCGGCACCGGCTTCGACGAGGGCGCGCTGCGCCGCCTGGCCGAGCGCCTCCAGCCGCTGGCACGAAAGACCTCGCCGTTCACGCGCGGCACGCCTCCCGGCCGCGGCCACCACTGGGCCGAGCCGATGCTGGTGGCGGAGGTACGGTTCACGGAATGGACGGAGGAAGGCGGTATCCGCCATCCCACCTTCCTCGGTCTCCGCGACGACAAGCCGCCCGCGGAGTGCCGGCGGGAGACCGGGGGAGGCTCCTTCGCTCGATACACCACTCGCTCTGGGAGCCTCCCCCGGCCCCCCGCCGGCACCCCACGGGTGCGCACGTCGTATCCGGGACCGAGGGGCACGCCGAAGGCGCGGGAGCATGAGGTCACGATCACGAATGCGAGGAAGGTGTTCTGGCCGGACGAGGGGTACACGAAGGGCGACCTCGTCGCCTACTACGAGACGGTGGCGCCGTGGCTGCTGCCGTACCTGGCGGACCGGCCGCTGGTGCTCACGCGCTACCCGGACGGGATCCGCGGCAAGTCGTTCTTCCAGAAGGACGCGCCGACGTGGGCGCCGGACTGGGTGCGCACCGAGCGCATCCGGGCCCGGGGCGTGGACCGCGACATCGACTACTTCGTCGTGACCGACGCCGAGAGCCTGCGCTACGTCGTCAACACCGGCACGATCCCGCTGCACCTGTGGGCCTCGCGCGTCGGCTCGCTCGAGCGCCCCGACTGGCTCGTGCTCGACCTCGACCCCAAGGGCGCGCCGTTCGCGGACGTCGTCGACGTCGCGCTGGCGCTGCGCGGGATCCTCGAGCGGCTGCAGCTGCCGAGCGTCGTCAAGACGTCCGGCGCCACCGGCCTGCACATCCTGCTGCCGCTGGCCGCGCGCTACTCGTACGAGGAGACGCGCACGTTCGCCGCCCTGCTGGCCACGCTGGCCGTCGAGACGCGGCCGGCGATCGCCACGATCGCGCGCATGATTCGACTGCGCGAGGGCAAGGTCTACGTGGACTACGGCCAGAACGGCGAGGGGCAGACGATCGTCGCGCCGTTCTCGGTGCGGCCGCTGCCCGGCGCCCCGGTGTCCTGCCCGCTGCGCTGGGCCGAGGTGACGCCGCGCCTGGACCCGCGCGCCTTCACGATCCGCACGATGCCGGCGCGGCTGGAGAAGGTCGGCGACCCGCTGGCGCCGGTCCTCGGCGCCGGCATCGACATCGCGGCGGCGCTGGCCCGCCTGGACGTGCCGCCGGCCGCGCGATGAGCCGCGGGGCCGCGCTGCTGCTCGTCCTCGCCGCGCTGGCCGGCTGCGCGGGGCCGCCGCCGGACCCCGCGCCGGCCACGATCGTGTTCAAGCACGCCAAGATCCTCGGGCCGCTCGATCCGATCCCGGGCCTGCTGCGCGAGTTCGAGCGCCGCCACCCGGGCGTCACCGTGCGGAGCGAGCCGCTGACCTGGACGAGCGACGAGCAGCACCAGTTCTTCGTGATCAATCTGGACGGCGGCAGCCCGGCCTTCGACGTCCTGCTGCTCGACGTCATCTGGGTGCCCGAGTTCGCCCAGGCCGGCTGGCTGCTCGACCTCTCGCCGTGGGTGACGCGCGAGGAGCTGGCGCCGCACTTTCCGGCCGCCGTCGCCGCCGCCACCTGGGGCGGGCGCGTGTGGGGGCTGCCCTGGAACATGAACGTCGGCGTCCTCTACTACCGCAGCGATCTCCTCGCGCGGCGCGGCCTCGGACCGCCCCGCACCTGGGAAGAGCTGGTCGAGCAGGTGGCGCTCATCCGCGCGGCCGAGCGCGATCCCAAGCTCGACGGTGTCCTCTGGCAGGGCAAGCAGTACGAGGGCCTCGTCGTGAACACGCTCGAGCACTTCTGGGGCGAGGGCACCACGCTGCTGGGCGACGACGACCGCGTGCTGCCCGACCCCGGGCGGGCGACGGCGGCCCTGGCGTTCATGCGCGGGCTCATCGACCGCGGCGTGAGCCCGGGCTGGGTCACCGCCGGCGACGAGGAGCTCACGCGCCGGCCGTTCGGCGACGGCCGCGCGATCTTCGTGCGCTCGTGGCCGTACGCGCTCGACCTGTTCGAGGCGCCCGGCTCGCCGGTCCGTGGCAAGGTCGGCATCGCCGCCCTGCCGGGACATCCGGGCGGCGCCGCCGGGATCGGCGCCACCGGTGGCTTCCACCTGGCCGTCAACCGGCGTACGCGGCATCCCGACGCCGCCGTCGCGCTGGTGCGCTTCCTGGCCGGCGAGCACGCGCAGCGCGCGCTCACCGCGCCCGGCGTCGCGCTCTACCCGACGCGCGAGGCGCTTTACCAGGACGCCGACGCCGTGCGCGCGCACCCCGGCATGCCGCGCTTCCACGACCTGGCGCTGGCCGCACATCCGCGGCCGGTGACGCCGTACTACCTGATGATGTCCACCGCCGTGCAGCCGGAGTTCTCCGCCGCGCTCGTCGGCGTCAAGCGTCCGGAGCGGGCGATCGCCGACGCCGGCCGCAGCCTGCGCCACATGCTGGAGAACCTGCGCTGACCGCCCGCCAGCGCGCCGATCGTCTCGCCGGCCTGGCGTTCACGGCGCCCGCGCTGCTCGCGCTGGGCGCGCTGGCCGTCTACCCGGCGCTGTGGGTGCTGTGGCTGTCGCTGCAGCAGCGCATCCCGATCTTCCGCATCGCGCGCTTCGTCGGTCTCGGCCACTACGCGTTCCTGGCCGGCGACGCGCGCTTCTGGAACGCCGTGCGCGTGACGCTGACGTTCACGCTCGTCTCGGTCGCGCTCGAGCTGGCGCTGGGGCTGGCGGTGGCGCTGGCGCTGCAGCGCCAGGGCGCCGGCCGGCGGCTGGCGCTCTCGCTGCTGCTGCTGGCGTGGGCGCTGCCCTCGGTCGTCACCGCCAAGCTGTTCGAGTGGCTCTATCACCCCTCGGCCGGCCTGGTGAACGTGCTGCTCGGCGGCCACGCCGTCAACTGGCTGGGCGATCCGCGCCTGGCGCTGCCCGCCCTCATCGCCGCCGACGTCTGGCGCACGATGCCGTTCGTCGCGCTGCTCTGCTACGCGCGCCTGCTCACCATCCCGCCCGAGGTCTACGAGGCCGCCCGCGTGGACGGCGCCGGCCGCCTGGCCATGCTGGGCTCGATCACGCTGCCGCTGCTGCGCTCGGTGCTGCTGATCGCGCTGCTGTTCCGCACGCTCGACGCCCTGCGCGCGTTCGACCTCATGTACGTGCTCACCGGCGGCGGACCGGCCAACGCCACCGAGACGCTCACGGTCTACGCCTACCGCAGCCTGTTCCAGACGCTGCAGCTCGGCTTCGGCGCCGCCCTCGGCGTCGTGATCTTCGCGCTGGTCATGGCGGTGGCCTGGGGCTACCTGGCCGCGCTGCGCCGCGAGGGCGTGGCGGCGTGAGGCGGCGCCGGCGGCCGGCCGACGTCGTGGTCCTGCTGCTGCTGGCGGTCTGGGCCACGCCGTTCTTCTGGCAGGTGCGCACGTCGTTCACGCCCGACGCCGAGCTGCTCGCCACCGAGCGCGTGGCGCCGGCCCATCCCACGCTCGTGCACTACCGCGCGGTCGCCGAGCGCAGCGTGATGCCGCGCGCGCTGTTCAACAGCCTCGGCGTCGCCTCGCTCACCACGCTGCTGGCGATCGGGCTCGGCCTGCCGGCCGCCTACGCGCTGGCGCGCCTGCCGGTGCCCGGTAAGGCGCTGCTGCTGCTGGGCGTCGTCGCCAGCACGGCGTTCCCGCAGATCACCACGGTGAGCCCGCTCTACCTGCTGCTGCGCGCGCTCGGGCTGCGCGACACCTGGACCGCGCTGGTGCTGGCCGACACGTCGTTCGCGCTGCCGCTGCTGATGTGGCTGCTGGCCGGCTTCATCCGCGAGATCCCATTCGAGCTGGAGGAGGCGGCGTTCCTCGACGGCGCCGGCCGCCTGGCGACGCTGCGCCGCGTGATCCTGCCGCTGGTGGCGCCGGGCGTGGCGTCCGCCGCGCTGCTGACGTTCCTGGCCGCGTGGAACGAGTTCCTGTTCGCGTTCACGTTCACGGCGACCGAGGCCAGCCGCACGGTGCCGGTGGCGCTGGCGCTGTTCCCCGGCGTGTTCGAGATCCCGTGGGGCGACATCGCGGCGGCGTCCATCCTGGCCAGCCTGCCGCCGATCCTCATCGTCGTCGGGCTGCAGCGCTGGCTGGTGCGCGGCCTCGTGGCCGGCGCGCTGAAGGACTGAACGCCGCTACGGCCGCCAGAGGCGCAGACCCAGCCGGTGAGCGCCGCGGCCGAGCCGCTCGTCGGCCGTCGCAAGCTTCGCGACCCTCGCCGCCGAGAGCGCGAGATAGAGGCAATCGTAGACCGGGTGTCGAAGCTCGATCGCCAGGCGCATCGCGCGAGGCAGGAGCTCGCGGCTGTCGACGAGCTCGATGTCGAGCCGGAGGAGGCTCGCGATCGCCTGCTCGGCGTCGGCCGCCGTCATGTCGTTGCGAGCGACTTTCTTCCACCACGCGTTCGAAGCCTCGATCGGCATGATGTCCGGCGCGGCCAGGACCGCGTTCGCCAGAAGCAGCCGTCGGGCCGACTGCGAACCGGCCTCGTCGGCCGACCACTGAACTGCGATGGAGCTGTCCACCACGACGTACGGCGGGACCGCTCGCTCCCGCACGAGTCGGCCCCGCGCGCTGCGAGGTCCTTCGCTCACCGATCGCGATCTTCCCGGATGAGGTCGACGGCGCGGGTGCGGTTCCGGCGCTGGCGCGCGCGCATCGCGTCAGCTTCCTTCAAGAATTCTCCGCGGCTGAGGCGGGTGCCCGCCGCCAGGATTCTACGAGCCTCCTCCTCCACGGAGGTTCCCCGAAGCCGGGCCTGGATGCGTAGACGGGCCGCGACGGCGTCGTCCAGGTTGCGGATGATGATGCTCGCCATGGCGCTCCCAGCCTATGGCGTGGCCGGTGATAGCGTCAAGCGCTATCACCGGCGGGTCTCAGCCCTTCAGCGCGGCCCAGGCCAGCGCGGCCCAGCCGGCGATGAAGGCCAGGCCGCCGAGCGGCGTGATGGCACCCAGCCAGCGCTGGCCGGTCAGCGTGAGCACGTAGAGGCTGCCGCAGAAGACGACCGAGCCGGCGACGAACAGCCAGCCGGCCGCCAGCGCGGCGCCGCCGGGCCAGCGGCCGAGCGCCCAGCCCGCCGCCAGCAGCGCGAGCGCGTGGTACATCTGGTAGCGCGCCGCCGTCTCGAAGACCCCGAGCATGTCGGGCGCCAGCCGCTCGCGCAGGGCGTGGGCCCCGAAGGCGCCGGCGGCGACGGCGAGCAGGCCGGACAGGGCGCCCAGCCCGACGAACACGCGCTCCACGCTCAGAGGTCCTCGTCCCACTGTGCGTAGAACTCGAGCGGCCGGCCGATGAGGTAGCGCTCGAAGTCGCGATGAAAGCGCTCGGCCGCCACGTTCTCCAGGAACGACGACGCCGCGGCGTCGTCGAGGTCGGAGTCGGGATCGGCCATGCACTCCAGCAGCACCCAGGCCAGGCCCTGGATGCGCTCGGGCGGCAGCGTCTCGTAGCGCTCGCTGAACCACGCGCTCAGCTCGCCGAACACGCCGTGGGCGGTGAAGGCGCCGTCCTCGTCGCGGGCGTCGTTGTCGGGGCCCTCCCAGTACTCGCCGAACTCCGGGAACAGGCCGATCAGCTGGGCGAGCAGCTCGTCGGGACTCATGGTCGTGTCGTCCATGACCGTACCGTAGCCTGAGCGCGCGCCGATTGCGAGCGCGCGCTCAGCGCAGCGCCAGCAGGCGGGCCGCCAGCGCCGGGCCGGTGCCCTTGTCTTCGTGCTTGAAGAACACGAAGGCGTCGCGCCAGCGCTCGCCCACGCGGGCCACGGTGGCCAGCCAGCCGCGCAGGTCGTCTTCGGCGTAGCCGGCGGCGCGCAGGCGCAGGTAACCCCAGTCGGCGGTGGCCACGGCCGGCGTGGCGCCCTCGTCGGTGTCGGCGATGCAGAGCGCGGCGTTGCGCGCGCGCAGGCGCTCGTAGACCGCGTCGGTGAACCAGCTGACGTTGCGGAACTCGAAGGCGGCGCGCACGCCGGGCGGCAGCAGGGCCAGCAGGTCGGCCAGCCGGCCGGTGTCCACCGTGAAGTTCGGCGGCAGCTGGAAGAACAGCGGCCCCAGTCGGGCGCCCAGCGTGCGGGCGGTATCGCAGAAGAAGCGCACGGGCTCGTCCACGTCGCGCAGCCGCGCGAAGTGGGTGATGCGCTGGGGCGCCTTGAGCACGAAGCGGAACGCCGGCGGCACCGCCGCCGCCCAGCCATCGACGGCCTTCTGCGTCGGCATGCGGTAGAAGGTGTTGTTCACCTCGACGGTGTCGAAGCGCGCGGCGTAGTACGGCAGCATCGCCGCCGGCTTCATGTCGGCGGGATAGAACGAGCCCTTCCACTCGGGATAGTTCCAGCCCGACGTCCCGACGCGCAGCTCCACGGCGCTAGGACCGGCGCGGCCGAGTGCCGACCAGCACGGGTTGAAAGAACCGCCCGTCGATGCGCTCGACGGCGTCGAAGCCCGCCTCGCGCATGAGAGCCATGACCCGCGCCGGCGCGATGGCCAGGTAGCTCGTCGTCAGGATCGTGGCGGCCTCGACGCCGCTGCCGTCCAGCGGCGCGATCTCGAGCGACAGGTCGTAGCGCTGCCCGCGCCAGGTCCAAACCTGGCGGACGTCGTACCGCCGGCCGTTCCATGCTCGCTCGCCATACGGGTGTGTCTCGACCGTTCCGTTCGGCGGCGGCGTGCCGTAGTCGCGCATCGTGACGAGACAGCCGCCGCCGGGCCTGAGGCATCGATAGCACTCGCGGAGCGCCGTCCGAATATCCGCCTCGCCGTCGAGGTGGGGAAGCGAATTGTCGGCGACGAGCACGACGTCGGCGAGCTCGGACCGTGCGGCCAGGGCTCGGAAATCGGCGACGACGGCCGGCAGCCGAAGGCCGCGAGCCGTGGCCTCGCGCGTGGCCCGCCGCACGGCGCCGGGCGAGACATCCGAGCCGATCACGTCGAAGCCCTGCCCGAGCAGGCCGAGCGCCTGCGTGCCGATTCCGACGGCGGCGTCGAGGACGAGTCGCGCCTGCGTGCCCCACCGCTCGGCGATGATCCCGGCGAGCGCACGGCCCTGCCGCACGACGCTGGCGTCCCAGTCCTCGTAGACGAGATGGTAGAGCGGCGCCAGATCGTCGTAGAAGGCGCGAACGTCGGTCATCGCAGCGCCCACCTAGATCGTGAGCAGGCCGCCGTTGGGGGACAGCCATTGGCCGGTGACGAAGCTCGACTCGTCGGAGGCCAGGAACAGCGCGGCGTTGGCGATCTCGCGCGGCTCGCCCAGCCGGCCCAGCGGCGTCTGGCGCTCGGCCAGCATCTTCACCATCGGCGGCAGCGGGTCGAGGATCGGCGTTTCGATCCAGCCCGGGCAGATGGCGTTGACGCGGATGCCGCGGGTGGCGACCTCGCGGGCCACCGAGCGCGTGAAGCCGAGGATGCCGGCCTTGGCCGCGCCGTAGTGCGGCGCCACCTCGATGCCCATGAGGCCGGCCACGCTGGAGATGTTGACGATGGCGCCGCGGTTGACACGGCTCATGAGCTTGAGCGCCTCCCGCGTGCAGTAGAACGTGCCGTTGAGGTGCACGGCGAGCATGCGCGCCCACTCGGCATCGCTCAGCGCGACTGTGACATCCCAGTGCGTCTCGACCTTGCCGGCCATCATCTCGCCGATGCGGGCCTGGGCCCGGGCGGCGAACGCCTCGCGGTTGCTGCCGTCCACCTCGCCGATGCCGGCGTTGTTGACGAGCACGTCGAGGCCGCCGAGCGTGCGGCCGATCTCGTCGATCATCGTGCGCACGGCGGCGCTGTCGGCGACGTCGGCGGCGATGGCCCGGGCCTGGCCGCCGATCGCGCGGGCGGTCGCTTCTGCCGTCTCCTTGCGGATGTCGTTGACGACGACGCGCGCGCCCTCCTCGGCGAAGCGCGCCGCGATCGCGCGGCCGATGCCCGAGCCGCCGCCGGTGACCAGCGCGACCTTGCCCTGCAGCCTCATCGTCCGACTCCTGCGGTCTCGTCCACGTGAGCGTCCTCGCGGAAGTGCGGGAGCACCTCCTCGCTGAACATGCGCATCATGTCCAGCGTCGCCTCGTGGCTGCCGCCGTTCATGCCCGAGCAGACGATGCCGGCCTTGAGCTCGTCGGCGAACACGCGGAGCTTGTCGCGCACGGTGGCCGGGCTGCCGCAGATG
>DASSLH010000407.1:0-2723 GCA_035689625.1 Candidatus Methylomirabilota bacterium
GACCACGCCACCCAGGAGCTGCAGCTGGTCGCCAGCCTCGACCTGCCGGGCGACCTGATCGATCGGGGCGTGCGGGTGCCGGCCGGCGAGGGCATCGCCGGACGGGCGGTGCGCGACATGCGGCCGCGCCAGAGCGCCGACCTCTACAACGATCCGCGCGTGCGCTTCCGCGAGCTGCCGCGCCAGAGCGGCCTGCGGGCGGCGCTCGCGGTGCCGCTGCGCGTCGGCGAGCGCGCCATCGGCGTCATCGAGGTCTTCCACCACGACGTCCACCAGTTCACGGCGGCCGAGGAGGACCTGCTGGTGGCGCTGGCCGACCAGGCCGCCATCGCCATCGAGCACGCGCGGCTGTACGGAAATCTGGAAGCGATGGTCGCCGAGCGCACCCGCGAGCTGGACCGCCAGAAGCGCTTCGTCGAGGTGGTGCTGGAGACGCTGCCGCTCGGCGTGTTCGTGCTCGATCCCGAGCTGGCCATCGTGCGCGCCAACCGCGACGGCGTGCGCACGCTCGGCTGCGACCCGTCCGCGCGGGTGCCGTTTCCGAAGGTCGTGGCGCCCGAGCGCGCCGGCGAGGTCGCCGCGTTCCTGCGCCAGGCGTTCGTCACCCACGAGGTGGCGCGCTGCGAGGAGGAGATGGTCATCGCCGGCGAGACCAAGCGCTTCCGGCTCACGGTGGCGCCGCTGCCGGGTGGTGACGAGGGTGCGCACCTCGTGCTGCTGGTCGAGGACGTCACGCTGGCCAAGCAGCTGGAGCGCCAGATGCTCCTCACCGAGCGGCTCACCACGGCCGGCCGGCTCGCCGCCGGCGTGGCCCACGAGCTGAACAATCCGCTGGCCACGATCGCCGGCTGCGCCGAGTCGCTGCAGGGACGGCTCAAGGAGGACGCGCTGGCCGGTCGCGCCGAGCTGGCCGACTTCCCCAGCTATCTCGGCCTCATCGAGGAGGAGGCCTATCGCTGCAAGGAGATCACCGGTAGCCTGCTGCAGTTCGTCCGCGAGCCGGGCAGCCGGCGGACGCCGACCGACGTCAACGCGCTCGTGCTCAAGACGATCGACCTGTTGATGCACCAGGCGCGCTACGCCGAGGGCCGCTTCGCCACCGAGCTGGCCGAGGGACTGCCGGAGCTGACCGTGAACGAGGGCCAGCTGCGCCAGGTCTGTCTCGGACTCGGGTCCAACGCGCTGGACGCGATGGAGGGCAAAGGGCGGCTCACGATCCGCACGCGCCGCACGCGGCGCGACGTGGAGATCGAGTTCGAGGACGAGGGCCCCGGCATTCCCGAGGAGATCGCGCAGCGCATCTGGGATCCGTTCTTCACGACCAAGCCGCCCGGCCAGGGCACCGGGCTCGGCCTCGCCATCGCCCAGGGCATCGTCGCCGATCACGGAGGACGCATCGAGATGCAGACGCACGTCGGCAAGGGGAGCATCTTCCGGGTGGTGCTGCCGGCATGAAACGGTCCATCCGCGTGCTGGTGGCCGACGACGAGACGAACCTGCGCGAGCTGATCGTGCGCGAGCTGGCCCGGCGCGGCCTCGAGGTGGAGGGCGTCGGCGACGGCGAGGCGGCGCTGGCGCGGCTGCGCGAGGATCCCTACGACGTGGTCGTGCTCGACATGAAGATGCCCAAGAAGGAGGGCATCGAGGTCCTGCGCGAGCTGCAGGAGTTTCCCGAGCACCCCCAGGTGATCGTGATGACGGGCTTCCAGGAGGTTGCCACCGCGGTGGAGGCCATGAAGCTCGGCGCCTACGACTACCTGACCAAGCCGACCAAGATCGAGGAGCTGGAGATCCTGGTGCGCAAGGCGGCCGAGAAGGGCCAGCTGCTGCGCGACAACACCGCGCTGCGCGCCCACGCGCCGGGCGCCGGGCCGTTCGGCGGCCTCGTCACCCGCAGCCCGAAGATGAACGAGGTGCTGCGCATGGTCGAGCGCGTGGCGCCCACCGAGTCGTCGGTGCTCGTGCTGGGCGAGAGCGGCACCGGCAAGGAGCTGGTGGCGCGCGCCATCCACGAGCGCTCGCCGCGGGCCGAGCGGCCGTTCGTGCCGATCCACTGCGGCGCGCTGCCGCGCGAGGTGCTGGAGTCCGAGCTGTTCGGCCACGAGAAGGGCGCCTTCACCGGCGCCGTCAACGCCAAGCCCGGCCTCATCGAGCTGGCCGACGGCGGCACGCTGCTGCTCGACGAGATCGGCGACATGGAGCCCGACAGCCAGGTCAAGCTGCTGCGCGTGCTGGAGACCGGCACCTTCTTCCGGGTGGGCGGCACCCGGCCGCGCCGCGTGGACATCCGGCTGGTGGCGGCCACCAACCGCGACCTCACCGCCGCCATGCGCAGCGGCGCCTTCCGCGAGGACCTCTTCTACCGGATCAACACGATCACGATCCAGCTGCCGCCGCTGCGCGAGCGCCCGGAGGACGTCCCGCTGCTCGCCCAGCACTTCCTGGAGACGAACGCCACCTACGGCCTCAAGCGCCTGAGCCCGGCTGCGCTGGCCGCGCTGGAGGCCTACGCGTGGCCTGGCAACGTGCGCGAGCTGCTGCACGTCATCGAGCGCGGCGTGATCCTCTGCAAGGGCGACGAGATCACGCCGGCCGACCTGCCGCCGGAGATCGCCGGCGCCACCACCGCCACCGGCGGGACGGCGGCACGGGCCGCGTCGCCGGCGCCGACGCTGGAGGCGATGGAGCGACAGCACATCGTGGCCACGCTGCGCCAGGTCGGC
>DASSLH010000408.1:0-2738 GCA_035689625.1 Candidatus Methylomirabilota bacterium
CAAGTACCGGCCCACGCGCGTGCGCCTGGGCTTCGGCGCGATGTTCGGCGCCGGCCTGCTGTCGGGGCTGCTCGGCATCGGCAGCGGCGCCTTCAAGGTGCTGGCGATGGACCACTTCATGCGGCTGCCGATGAAGGTCTCGACGGCCACCAGCAACTTCATGATCGGCATCACCTCGGCGGCGAGCGCCGGCGTCTACTTCGCCCGCGGCGACATCCACCCGATGCTGGCAGCCCCGGTGGCCGTCGGCGTGCTGGTCGGCGCCGCGCTCGGCACGCGGCTCATGGCCCGGCTGCGCAACACGACGGTGCGCAAGGCGTTCCTGCCGGTGCTGGGCTGGCTGGCCATCTCGATGATCCTGCGCGGCCTGGGAATCGGGCTATGAGGGAGCCCGCAACCGTCGAGCGGCTGGTCGCCCGTGTGCTGCTGTGGGGCGGGCTGCTCAGCGTCTCGCTCATCCTCGCCGGGCTGATCTTCTATGCTGCCGGCGGCCATCCGCACGCGCGCGAGATCGTGCGCGTCATCCACAACCGCGAGGCCGGCCTCGCCGTGGACGTCTTCGTCTCGCTCGGCGACGTGTGGCGCGCGCTGCGGCAGACGCCGCCCGATCCGCTCGCCATCACCGCGCTGGGCCTGGTGTGCCTGCTGGCCACGCCGGCCGTCGGGGTGGCGGTCGCCATCGCCGGCTTCTGGCGCGCGGGCGACCGGCTCTACGCCGGCATCGCGGCCGTCGTGCTGGCCATGCTCGTGCTGAGCTTCGCCATCGCCGGCGGCGCCTGATCGGCGATGATCCCGCCACGATGACCGCGCCCGTCTTCCGCCACTACGACCGCGCCGCGCTGGACGCCGAGTACAACAACCGCGCGAAGGTCGCTCGCGCCCTGGACTGGATCGGGCGCTACGGCGCCGAGAGCGCGCGGGCGCGCGCCGAGCTGCCGCTGCGCTTCGACGTGCCGTACGGCCCCCACCACGCCCAGCGGCTGGACGTCTTTCCGGCGGCCGGCGCGGGACCGGCGCCCGTCCATCTGTTCGTGCACGGCGGCTACTGGCATCGCATGGACAAGGCCGACTTCAGCTTCGTGACGCGCGGCCTGCGGCCGGCCGGCGTCGCGACCGTCGTCCTCAACTACGGGCTCGTCCCGAGCGTCGACCTCGACACGCTCGTCGGCCACTGCCGGGCGGCGGTGGCGTGGGTGCACGCGCACGCCGCCGACTTCGGCGGCGATCCCTCGCGCATCTTCGTGTCCGGCCACTCGGCCGGCGGTCACCTGGTGGCGATGCTGCTGGCGACGGACTGGAAGGCGCTCGGCGCGCCGGCGGACGTCCTCAAGGGCGGGTGCGCGATCAGCGGGCTCTACGACCTCGAGCCGATCCGTCTCTGCTACCTCAACGACGTGCTCGGGCTCACGCCCGAGAGCGCGCGCCGCAACAGCCCCCTCGCGCTGCCGCGCCCGCGGGCCGGCTCGCTGGTGCTGGCGGTGGGCGGCGAGGAGGGCGCCGAGTACCACCGCCAGACGAGCGACCTGGCGGCCGCCTGGGCCGGCGCTCCGATCGAGGTGCTGGACCTCGCCGGTCACGATCACTTCTCGATCGTGGCCGAGCTGGAGTCGCCGTTCAGCGCCCTGGCCCGCGCGGTCCAGCGGCAGATGGGCGTGGCCTAGAGTCGTCTGTTACAATCCGCCGCCACACGGAGGGTCTGCCCGTGACGGCGACGTTCGAGCAGCTGGCGACCGGCTTCCTGTTCACCGAGGGACCGCTCTGGCACCCGCGCGGCAAGTTCCTGCTGTTCAGCGACATGCCGGGCGATCACCTGCGCCGCTGGTCCGCCACCGACGGCATCACGACGTATCGCAAGCCGTGCCACATGTCCAACGGACTGGCCTACGATCGCCAGGGGCGGCTGCTGGCCTGCGAGCACGCCACCAGCCAGGTGACGCTCACCGAGGCCGACGGCCGCGTCGTCCCGATCGCCACCCATTACGGGGGCCGCCAGCTCAACAGCCCCAACGACATCGTCTGCAAGTCCGACGGCAGCATCTACTTCTCGGACCCGCCCTACGGGCGCCTGAAGTTCTTCGGCGTCGAGCGTCCGCAGGAGCTCGACTTCCAGGGCGTCTTCCGCGTGGGCGCCGATCCCAAGACGCCCGAGCTGCTGGCGGACGACTTCGACCGGCCCAACGGCCTCTGCTTCTCGCTCGACGAGCGGCGATTGTTCGTCAACGACACGACGCGGCAGCACATCCGCGTCTTCGACGTCAGCGCGGCCGGCGGTCTCGGCGGCGGTCGCGTGTGGGCGGAGACGAAGGGCGACAAGCCGGGCGCGCCCGACGGCATGAAGCTCGACTCGGCGGGCAACCTGTACTGCTGCGGGCCGGGCGGCATCCACGTGTTCGATCCCAACGGCAACCTGCTCGACGTGCTCGAGACCCCCGAGCGCGCCGCCAACTTCGCCTGGGGCGACGACGACCTGCGCTCGCTGTTCGTCACCGCGTCCACCTCGCTCTACCGCGTGCGCCGCGCCGTCCCCGGGCTGCCGGCGTTCTGAGCCGCGCTTCAGCGGCCCCGCCGGGCGCCGGCGAGACGACGCCGCCCTGCGCCAGGAGCTCCTCGCGCCGTCGCCGTCGCGCCCAGCGCGAGACCGACGAGGACCGCCCCCGCCACGACGGCCGCCGGCAGCGCGCGATGGCCGTTCGCCGCCACGGCGTGGCCGTCCTCCATTGCCACGCCATCGCCCAGCG
>DASSLH010000409.1:0-7597 GCA_035689625.1 Candidatus Methylomirabilota bacterium
CGCGCTGCTGGCCGAGGCGCCCGCCCTCGAGCGCCGGCTGCGGAAGCTCTGCGCGCGCAGCCCGCACCTGCGCCCGCCGACGGTGACCCCGACGATCGTGCGGGCGCCGGTGCAGGGGGTGGCGCAGTCCAACGTGATCCCGTCCATGGCCCAGGCCACGCTCGACGTGCGCCTGACGCCGGGCCCGGACGCCGACGCCGTGGCCAAGGAGATCGACGCCGCCTGCCAGCGCGCGATGGAGGCGTGCCCGGGCGCCACGGTGGACTGGGAGCCCGTCAACGGCTTCCGGCTGGCGACCCGCGTGGACCGCAACGAGGCGCTGGTGCGGGCGATGGTCAAGGCCGTGCGCCAGGCCACCGGCCGGGCGCCGAAGTTCGGCGGCGTCCCCGGCTCGACCGACGGGACGATCCTCCGGATGACGCTGGGCGTCCCGATCGTGACCTGCGGCCCCGGCAACCGGCTGATCCCGCACCAGGTGGACGAGCACGTGGAGGTGCGCGAGCTGGTCGACGCGGCGCGGATTTACGTCGCATCGGCTCTGAACTATCTTTCGCCGTGACGCCGCGCCTGCGTCCCATCGAGGCGTTCCCCGTCGAGCACGAGGGGGAGCGCTACGTGGCGCTGCGCGACCCCGCTGGCTACACGCCCTCGGTGGTGATGCTGCCCTCCGGGCTGCTCGAGGTCGTCGCGCTCTTCGACGGCGAGCACGAGGTCGTGGACATCCAGGCCGAGATCATGCGCGAGACCGGCGAGCTGGTGACCGCCGAGCACATCGAGAAGCTGGCCGCGGCGCTCGAGGAGCACGGCTTCCTCGACACCCCGGCCTTCGCCGAGCGCCGCCAGCGGATGGACCGGGCGTTCCTGGACGCGCCCACGCGGCCGGCCAGCCACGCCGGCGGCGCCTACGCCGGCGAGCCCGACGCGCTGCGCGCGATGATCGACGGCTTCTTCACGGCCGCCGGCGGCCCGGGGCCCATCGGCGCGTTTCGCGGCGGCGGCGTGCGCGGCGTGGTGGCGCCGCACATCGACTTCCACCGCGGCGGCCCGGCCTACGCCTGGGCGTACCGCGACCTGGGCGAGCGGGGCGAGGCCGACGTCGTCGTCATCTTCGGCACCTGCCACGCCGGCATGGCCGATCCCTTCGCGCTCACGCGCAAGGACTACGACACGCCGCTCGGCGCCGCGCGCGTGGACCGGGACTTCGTGGAGGCCCTGGCCGGGCGCGCACGCCAGGACTGCTTCGGCTCCGAGCTGGCCCACCGCAACGAGCACTCGATCGAGTTCCAGGCCGTCCTGCTGCAGTACCTCTACGGCGGGCGGCGCGACGTGCGGGTGGTGCCGGTGCTGACGAGCTTCGTGCACGAGGCGCTGGTGCGCCGGCGTCGACCCGAGGACGATCCACGCGTGGCGCGCTTCCTCGACGCGCTCGGCGAGACGGCCGCCGCCTCCGGCCGACGGGTGGCGTTCATCGCGGGCGCCGACCTGGCGCACATGGGGCCGCGCTTCGGCGATCCCGAGCCGGTCAGCGACGCCGAGCGCGCGGTGATCGAGCGGGAGGACCGCGCGCTGCTGCAGGCCGTCGAGGCCGGTGACGCCGCCGCCTTCTTCGAGTCGGTGCGCGCGGACAACGACCGCCGGCGCACCTGCGGGCTGTCGCCGATCTACGCGCTGCTGCGCGCGCTGCCCGGCGCCCGCGGCGCGCTGCGCCGCTACGGGCAGTCCGACGATCCCAACGGCGTCGTCAGCTTCGCGAGCGTGGTGTTCTGATGGCGGTTCCGCTGCCCGCCGGCTGGACGCTGCCCGAGCTGCGCATCGACGTGGACGGCGAGTGGCACGACGGCGACGTGCAGATCACGCACCCCGGCGTCCTCGCCAGCCTGCGCGGCAATCTCCGTCACGACGGCGAGGGCTACTTCATCCAGACGCGCGTGCGCATCCCGGTCGCGGTGGACGACGCGCCGTTCGTGGTCGGGCGCATCGAGCGCCGCGGGGAGACGCTGCGCGCCTGGCTCAACGACGGCGCCGAGGAGGACGTGGATCCCGCGACGCTGCGCCTGGGCGCCGGCGACGTTCCCTACGTGGCGGTCAAGGACGGCGCCTTCGCGGCGCGGCTGAGCCGCGCGGCCGCCTACCAGCTGCTCGCCCTGGCCGAGTACGATGAGGGCAGCGGCCGCGGCGCGCTGCGCCTGGGCGGCCGCGAGTACGCGCTGGCGAGGGCGTCATGACGAGCTGGCTGTCCCGACTGCTGCTGATCGCGCTGCTCGCGCTGTCGAGCGCGTGGTGGGTGCCGGCCGCGCCAGCCGCGCCGGGCGCCACCCACATCGTCATCACCGACGAGGTCGGCGACCACGTGCAGACGACATCCGGCGGCGCGCTGCCGGCGTTCGCGACACCCGACATCGCCGCGCTCTACCGCTTCGCGCACGACCGGGGCGACGTGCTGCGCTGGATGCCGTGCACCTGCGGCTGCGCCGGCATCGGTCACACGTCCAACCGCTCCTGCTACATCAAGGCCGAGGGCACCGGCCGCACGACCTGGACCAGCCACGCGGCCACCTGAGACCTCTGCCTGGACATCACGCGTGACGTGGTGCGACTCACGGAGCAGGGCAGAACGCCGGGCCAGGTCCGCATCGCCGTCGACGCGAAGTACGGCCGGCAGAACGCCACGCCGACGCCGCGCCCGCCCGCCCGGTGACCGATCCGCGGCCGACCGGCGGCGATCGCGTGGTGCAGGCGCTGCTCGCCGAGGGCGTCCGTCACGTCTTCGGCATCCCGGGCTACCACAACCTCGCCGTCTACGACGCGCTGCTGCGCCAGCGCGACATCGCCCACGTGCTGGCCCGCCACGAGGCCGGGGCCGGGTTCATGGCCGACGGCTACGCGCGCGCGTCCGGCGAGCCGGGCGTCGTGCTCGTCACCACCGGTCCCGGCGCCACCAACGCGCTGACGCCGCTGGTCGAGTCCTACGCCGGCTCGGTGCCGATCGTCGTCATCGCCTCCGACATCAACTCGGACCTTGTCGGCCGCGACCTTGGCGCGCTGCACGAGGTGCCGAACCAGATCGAGTGCTTCCGTCCCGTCGCGCGCTGGGCGGAGGCGCTGACCGAGGCCGGCGCGATCCCGGGCGCGATCGCCGGCGCCTTCGACCTGCTGCGCACCGGCCGCCCGGGCCCGATGGTGCTGTCGATTCCCTGCGATCTGCTGACCGGCCGCGGGGAGGCCGCGCCGGTGTCGGGCCGCCACGGCGCGCGGCCGCCCTGCCACGTCGGCGATGTCAAGGACGCCGCCCGGCTGCTGGCGGTTGCGCGGCGCCCGCTGATCGTCGCCGGCGGCGGCGTGATCGCGGCCGGCGCCGAGGCCGAGCTGCGTGCGCTCGTGCGTCGGCTCGGCGCGCCGGTGATCGCCACGGTCGCCGGGCGCGGCGCGGTGAGCGAGCGCGATCCGGCGTTCCACGGCGTGCTGTCCGACCGCCGCGCCTGCCGCGAGCCGCTGGCCGCCGCCGACGTGATCCTCGCCGTCGGCACCAAGTTCGGTCACCGCACGCTGGAGAAGCTGGCCTTCACGCTGGGCGCCGAGCAGTCGCTGATTCACCTGGACCTCGACCCCACCGTCATGGAGCGCGCCTTCAAGACGCGGGTGGCGATCGTCGGCGACGCCCGCGACGGCCTCGCGCGCCTGGTCGCCGCGCTGGGCGACAAGCCGCCGGCCGCCGACTGGGACCGCGCCCGGCTGGCGCGTGTGCGCGCCGACAGCGGGCCGCGCTACACGGCGGCGATCGCCGGCCTCATCGACACGCTGCGGGCGGCGCTGCCCGACGACGCGATCGTCGCCGGCGACCAGACGGGGCTGACCTACTGGATGGAGTACAAGTTCCCGGTGCTGGCGCCGCGGACCTTCCTCTATCCCACCGGCTCGGCGACGCTCGGCTACGCGGTGCCGGCCGCCATCGGCGCCAAGGTCGCGCGCCCGGACCGCGCGGTGCTGGCGGTGGCCGGCGACGGCGGTTTCATGTACTCGGTCAACGAGCTGGCGACGGCGGTGAAGTACCGCCTGCCGGTCGTCTTCCTCGTGCTCAACGACGAGCGCTACGGCGCCATCAAGTGGCTGCAGGAGCGCATGTTCGGCAAGTGGGGCGAGGCCGACCTGGCCAATCCCGACTTCCCGTCGCTGGCCCGCGCCTTCGGCGCCCGCGGCGAGCGCGTGGATCCCGCCGGTCTCGGTGCCGCCATCCGCCGCGCGCTCGACGCCGACGGTCCGACCGTCATCGAATTGCCAATCGCGGTCGACCCGCCGTGGGAGTTCTAGCGCTCCGTCTTTCGCGGGGCGAGGAGGGCGCGCAGGCCGGGCTCGTCCTTGGCCAGCAGGCGGGAGTGCAGGGGGCCGTGCTCGCGCCAGGCCTGGCAGGTGTTGACGAACCAGAGGTCGGTCGCGGGATCGGGGACCACGCGGGCGCCGCGGAAGGCGACGCCGGCGGCCTGGCGCACGACCGGCGCCATCGCGTGCACGAGCGCGGTGAGGTGAGCGCAGCCCTGGACGCGGCCGAAGCGCTCGTTGACCGCTCGCGTGAAGCCGTGCTCGACCGACAGCCCGACCAGCCGCTGCAGCGGTCCGAGCGCCTCGGTGCACAGCGTGTAGGGCCGCGCGTCCATCGTCGCTGACACCGCCGTGACGACGAGATCGGGGTGACGCACCCGCAGCGTGAGGCGCATGTCGTGGATGACGAGCTCGGAGGGCACGCCGAACCAGTCCTCCGGCTCGGGCCGCTCGTCCACCAGGCGCCCGGTGACCTCCAGCTCGGTGTCGCTCACGCGCACCGCCTGCATCGTGATGTCGCGCACGTGGATCGGGATCGGACGCTCGCTCATCAGCCTCGGATCTCCTTGAGGACGTCGAGCATCGCGGCGTGGATCCGGCCGTTGCTAGCCAGCAGCGTGGGTGCGTTCAGGTCGAGTGGCCCGCCCATGAGGTCGGTCAGCCGACCGCCGGCCTCCTCGACCAGCAGCCCGCCGGCCGCGACGTCCCAGGGGCCCAGCCGCAGCTCCCAGAACCCGTCGTAGCGGCCGCAGGCCACCCAGGCCAGGTCGATCACGGCCGATCCGACGCGGCGCACCGCGCGCGAGCGCGTGGCGAACGCCGCGTACTCCTTCAGGTTGTTGTCGGGATTCACGCGGATGTCGTAGGGAAAGCCGGTCGTGAGCAGGCTGGCGTCCAGCGTGTCGGTGCGCGAGACGGCCAGGCGCCGCTCGTTGCAGAATGCGCCGGCGCCGCGCTCGGCCACGTAGAGCTCGTCGTGGCTGGGATCGTAGACGACGCCCAGCTCGACGCGGCCGTCGACCTCGAGCGCGATGGACACGGCATAGGCCGGTAGCCCGTGGGCGTAGTTGGTGGTGCCGTCCACCGGGTCGATGATCCAGCGCCGGCCCGAGCGGCCGGGCTGGCTGCCGCGCTCCTCGGCCAGCACGGCGTCGTCGGGGAACGCGCCCAGCAGCCGGTCGACGATGAGCGCCTCGGCGCGCGCGTCCATCTCGGTGACGAGATTGGTGACGGCGCCCTTGTAGGTGATGTGGCGGGGGTTGCGCCGCTCGCTGCGGAGCAGGTCGCCGGCCGCGCGCGCGACCTCGATCGCCACGCGACGCTCCTGGGAAGGCATGCGGCAGGCAGAGTACCACGAGCGGCGGTGGTAGCATGGGGCGCTGTGAGCCCGCTTCGCATCCTCATCGTCGGTGCCGGCGGCGTGGGCGGCTTCTTCGGCGCCAAGCTGGCCCGGGCCGGCGTGCCGGTGACGCTGCTGGCCCGCGGCGCTCACCTGGCGGCGATCCAGCGCGACGGCCTGCGCGTGCGCTCGGCGGTGGAGGGCGAGTCCGTCGCGAGGGTCGAGGCGGTGGACGACGTGCGCGGCCTGCCGCCGGTGGACAGCGTGCTCTTCTGCGTGAAGTCGTTCGACACCGAGAGCGCCGCGGCCGCGATCCGGCCCGTGATCGGGCCCGACACCGCCGTCGTCTCGCTGCAGAACGGCGTGGACAACGAGGACACGATCGACCGCGTGCTGGGCGCCGGCCACGCCGTGGGCGGCGTCGCCTACGTGTTCGCGACGATCGAGTCGCCCGGCGTGATCGCGCATCGCTTCGCCGGTCACCTCGTGTTCGGCGAGCTGGACGGCCGCCTCAGCCCGCGCCTGCAGCGGCTGCACGCCGCCCTCACGGCGGCCGGCGTGCGCGCCGAGCTGTCGCCCGCCATCACGGTTGCGCTCTGGCAGAAGTACCTCATGATCACCGCGCAGGCCGGCATGACCGCGCTCGCGCGCGCGCCGATCGGCGTCATCCGCACCGTGCCGGAGAGCCGCCTCATGTACCGGCGCATCGTCGAGGAGCTGGCGGCGCTGGGCCGGGCCCGTGGGGTCGCCCTGCCGGTCGACATCGTGGACACGATCATGAAGGCCGCCGACGGGCTGGCGCCCGAGGCGTACTCCTCGCTGCACCACGACCTCACCCAGGGCAAGCGGCTGGAGCTGGAGACGCTGCACGGCCACGCCGTCCGCCTGGGTGACCGGCTCGGCGTGCCCACGCCGATGACGTTCGCGGTGTACGCCGCGCTGAAGCCGCACGTCGACGGCCGGCCGGCGGCGTAGGCGGCCGCCCCTGACGTCGGCCCGTCGCGAGCTCTGGCGCGCTCTCGCTCCCTATCGCGGCCGCTACGCGCTGGGGCTGGCGTGCCTGGCCGTCGCCACCGGGCTCTCGCTCGTCATCCCGTGGGCGGTCAAGCGGGCCGTGGACGCGCTGCAGGCGCAGGGCGCCCAGGCGCCGCTCGGCCGCTACGTCGCGCTGATCCTGGCCTGCGCGGCCGGCAACGGCGTGGTGCGGCTGGCCTCACGCTTCGCGATCGCCGGCGGCGCCCAGCACGTCGCGGCCGACCTGCTCGATGGCCTCTACGAGGCCGTGCAGCGCTTCCCGCCGGCCGCCTTTGCGCGCTACGGCACCGGCGACCTGATGGCCCGCGCGACCAGCGACGTCAACGCCGTGCGCTCGCTCGTCGGCTTCGGCGCGATCTCGGCCGCCTCCACGCTGCTGGCGTTCGTGGGCGCGCTCAGCGCGATGCTCGCCGTGGATCCCTGGCTCACGCTGTGGGCGATGGCGCCCTCGCCGCTGCTGGTGCTGCTCGTGCGGCACTACAACGCGCTGGTCACGGCACGCACGCACGCGATGCAGGAGCGGCTGAGCGAGCTCTCCGCGCTCGTGCAGGAGCGGCTCGCCGGCATCGGCGTCGTCCGCGCCTACACGCTGGAGACGCGGGCGACGGCGGAGTTCGCCGCCGCCAACGCGGCGCTGCGCGACGCCAGCGCCGACCTCGCGCGCACGCAGGCGCACTTCACGCCGCTCATGGGCCTGATCACCGGGCTCGGCACGCTCGTCATCCTGTGGGCGGGCGGCACCGCGGTCGCCGCCGGCCGGCTCTCGCTGGGCGCGCTGGTGGCCTTCACCGGCTACCTGGCGTACCTGGCGTGGCCCACGGTCGCGCTCGGCTTCACGCTGGCGCTCGCCCGGCGCGGCCTGGCCTCGATGGAGCGCGTCCAGCAGGTGCTCGCCGATGCGCCGCC
>DASSLH010000410.1:0-2015 GCA_035689625.1 Candidatus Methylomirabilota bacterium
AGCCGGGCCACAGGAACTTGCCGTCGGCGTCGCGCCGGAACCAGTTGACGCGGAACAGCCGCGGCGGTCGCGTGAGGCGCTGCTGCATGCCGAGCCAGTGGGCGAAGTAATCGCCCATGTTGTAACCGCAGAACGGCAGCATCGCCATGGGGTCGCGCCGCACGACGCCGACCTTGCCGGTGATGGCCGCCGTCGTCTCCGTGCTCATGGCGGAGCCGAGGAAGACGCCGTGGGCCCAGTCGAAGGCCTCGAACACCAGCGGCACCACGCGCGTGCGGCGCGAGCCGAAGATGACGCCGGCGATCGGCACGCCCTGCGGGTCCTCCCAGTTCGCCGCCACGGAGGGGCACTGTTGCACGGGCACGGTGAAGCGGGAGTTGGGATGCGCGGCCGGCGCGCCGCCCGGGGTCCACGGCCGGCCCTGCCAGTCCACGAGCCCGGCCGGCGGCTGGGGCGTGAGGCCCTCCCACCACGGCTCGGCCGACGGGGTCACGGCGACGTTGGTGAAGATGGTGTTGGAGCGGATCATCTTCATCGCGTTGGGGTTCGTCGTGGGCGAGGTGTTCGGCGCCACGCCGAAGAAGCCGCTCTCGGGATTGATCGCGCGCAGCTGGCCGTGGCCGTCCACGTGCATCCAGGCGATGTCGTCGCCGAGCGTCCACACGCGCCAGCCGGGCAGGCGCGACTCGACCATGGAGAGGTTCGTCTTGCCCGAGGCGCTCGGCATGGCGGCGGCCAGGTACGTGATGCGGCCCTGCGGATCCTCGACGCCGATGATCAGCATGTGCTCGGCGAGCCAGCCCTCCTGGCGCGCCTGCGCGGAGCCGAGGCGCAGCGCGTGACACTTCTTGCCGAGCAGCGCGTTGCCGCCGTAGCCGGAACCCACGCTCCAGATCAGCTTCTCGTCGGGGAAGTGCAGGATCAGCCGCCGGTCGGGGGAGAGATCGCCGAGCGAGTGCAGGCCGGCGATGAAGTCGTCGTCACTGCGCATCGCGGCCAGGGCCACCGCGCCCACGCGCGTCATGATGTGCATGCTGGCCACGACGTAGGCGCTGTCGGTCACCATGATGCCGACCCGGCTCATGTCCGAGCCCGCCGGCCCCATGAGGTAGGGAATCACGTACATGGTGCGGCCGCGCATGGCGCCGGTGAGCCAGGCGCCGGCGCGCGCCTTGGCGTCGGCGGGGGCCATCCAGTTGTTGGTGGGGCCGGCGTCGTCGCGCTCCCGGCTGCAGATGAAGGTTAGCTGCTCGGTCCGGGCGACGTCGGACGGGTGGCTGCGGTGCAGATAGCAGTTCGGGTAGGTCCGCGAGTTCAGCGGCAGCAGGGTGCCGTCCTGCAGCATCTCCTCGACGAGCCGGTCGTACTCGGCCTTCGAGCCATCGCACCAGACGGTGCGGGCTGGCCGGGTCATCGCGGCGGTGGACTCCACCCACTTCTGGGCCATGGAGCTGGCGCTCATGCAGGGACCTCGGCGTGAAAGAAATCGCCCCCGGTGAAATCATCTTCGCCGGCCCCCGAGCCGCTGTCAAACTTTGATAGATTCGCCCCGTGTCCGGCCTGCTGCGCGCCGCGCGCTATCTCACGATCGTGCCGCTGCCGGGCCGGGCCACCGCCGGCCTGGCCGGGCTCGGACGGGCGGCGCCCTGGTTTCCCGTCGTGGGGCTCGCCCTCGGCATTGTCCTGGCCGCCGCCGACGCGGCGCTGGCCCGCGTCTTCCCGCCGCTGCTCGTCGCGCTGCTCGTGGTGACGCTCTGGAAGCTCCTCACCGGCGGCCTGCACCTGGACGGGCTGGCCGACTGCCTGGACGGCCTCGGCGGGCGCGATCCGGTCCACCGGCGGCTGATCATGAGCGACAGCCGCATCGGCACCTTCGGCGCGATCGGCCTCATCCTCTTCCTCATGCTCCTGATCGTCTGCCTGTCGGGCATGCCGCCGCCGGCGCGGCGCCGCGCGCTGCTGCTGGCGCCGGTCGTCGGCCGGGCGACGGCGCCGCTGCTGGCGCGGCTGTTCCG
>DASSLH010000411.1:0-17679 GCA_035689625.1 Candidatus Methylomirabilota bacterium
GCGATCGAATGCGGGCTGCAGTCTTACTGAGTCCGCGTCGGTTTGACCTCATCGAGCAGCCGGTGCCGCGGCCGGGGCCTGGGGAGGTGCTGGTGCGTGTTGCCGCCACGGCTGTCTGCCATACGGACCTCTCCATATATATGGGGGTGCATCCGGGGGTGAGGTATCCGGTCGTGCTGGGGCACGAGGCGGCCGGGACGGTCGAGGCGGTCGGAGAGGGGACGCGGCTGCAGGTGGGCGAGCGGGTCGTCGTCAATCCGATCATCGCGTGCGGGGAGTGTGATTGCTGCCGGCGCGGGGACGAGAATCTCTGCCGGCGGGCGGGGCTGCTGGGGCGCGAGCTGAACGGCTCGATGGCCGAGCACCTGCTGCTGCCCGAGCGTTACCTGCATCCGCTGCCGGCGCACGTCGGGCTCGAGCGGGCGACGCTGATCGAGACGCTGGCCACGGTGCGCCACGCGCAGCGTCGAGTGGCGCTCGGGCCGGGCGACGCCGTCGTCGTCCTCGGGCAGGGGGCGACGGGACTCATGCACACGCGGCTGGCGCGGCTGGCCGGCGCCCGGCCGCTCATCGCCGTCTCCCGCAGCGCCTTCAAGCGCGAGCTGGCCGCGCGGATGGGCGCCGACGCGACGGTGGACGCGCGCGAGCGCGACGTCGTCGCCGACGTCCTGGCGCTGACCGGCGGGCGCGGCGCCGACCTCGTGATCGAGACGACGGGCGACGGCGCGCTCCTGCGCCCCGCGCTCGCCATGCTGCGTCCCGGCGGCACGCTGCTGCTCTACGCGATCAGCCACGCGCCGGTGCCCGAGTTCACGACGTTCCCGCTGTACGTCAAGGAGCTCACGCTCGTGGGCTCGCGCGCGCTGCTCTCCCGCGACGTCGAGCCCGCCATCGAGCTGGTCGCGGCGGGCGCGGTGGATCTCGACGGGTTCGTGAGCGGCTCCTACCGGCTGGACGAGGCGGCGGCGGCGTTCGCGCGCTACGAGCGCGAGCCCGATCGCGTGCTGAGGCTGCTTGTTACCGCTTGACGCGGCCGCCGCGACCGACGAGGTGCGCGTGGGCCCCAAGGCGGCCTCGCTCGCGCGCCTGGTCCAGGCCGGGCTGCCGGTGCCCGAGGGCGTCTGCGTGCCCGCCGAGGCCTATCGCGAGCATCTCGCCCGGGCCGGCCTGGCCGCCACCGCGCGCGAGCTGACGTGCGTCGAGGGCTTCGAGGCGCGCCGCCGCGCGGTGGCGATCCGTCTGGGCTTCTCGCGCGTCGAGCTCGAGGCGTCGCTGGTTCGTGGACTCGACGACGCCTGGCGACGGCTGGCAGCGCCGCTGGCCGTGCGCTCCACGGCGCTGTGCGAGAACACCGCGCCCGCCTCGTTCGCCGGCCAGTTCGAGACGTTCCTGGGCATCGCCGAGCGCGCCGACCTCGACACCGCGCTCCGCGCCTGCTGGGCCTCGCTGTGGTCCACGCGGGCGCTGCGCTACATGCGCGCCTACGACCTCGATCCCGCCGCGTCCGCCATGGCGGTGCTGGTGCAGCGCATGGTGCCGGCCGAGGCCGCCGGCGGCGCCTTCAGCCTCACGCCGGACGATCAGATCGTGCTCACCGGGACCTGGGGGCTCGGCTCGGCCATCGCGCAGGGTGACGTCGTGCCCGATCGCTTCGTCATGCGGCGCGACGGCTCGCTGGAATCGATCGAGCCCGGCCGCAAGGATCACCTCGTCACCACCGGCAGCGCCGGCCCGCAGTCGCGCGCGGTGCCGCGCGAGCGCGCCCGGACGCCGTGCCTGGGCGAGTCGGAGGCCGTCGAGCTCGCCCGGCTGGTGCTGCGCGCCGAGCGCGTGCTGAACGCCGCCGTCGAGATGGAGTGGGCGAAGGACGCAAGCGGCTTCTGGCTCCTGCAGGCGCGGCCGCTGAAGCTCGAGGCGCGGCCGGAGATCGACGCGGTGTGGACGCGTCGCCCGGCGCTCACCGGTCAGCCGGCCGGCGTCGGCTGGGGCACCGGCCCCGCCTGCATCGTGCACGAGGAGCGCGACCTCGACCGCGTGCCGTTCGGCAGCGTGATCGTGACCGAGGTCGGCGGCCCCGCGCTCTCGGCCGTGCTGCCGCGCGCGGCCGGCGTCGTCGCCGAGCTGGGCGGCAGCACCTCGCACCTGGCCGCGCTGGCCCGCGAGCGCGGCATCCCCGCCGTGCTCGGCGCCCGCGGCGCGACGCGCAGCATCCCCGAGGGCTCCACCGTCGCCGTCGACGGCATCACCGGCGTCGTGCGCTGGGCGCGATGATCGGCTCCGGGGACCGGGCCGGCTCGTCAAGTCGTGCGGCTGGCGCTCCGCA
Organism: Candidatus Methylomirabilota bacterium; assembly: GCA_035689625.1. GTDB lineage: Bacteria > Methylomirabilota > Methylomirabilia > Rokubacteriales > CSP1-6 > AR5. The sequence goes on from DASSLH010000411.1 coordinate 2,324, forward strand.
CGCGAACGGCGTGCACGACGCTTGGCACGTCGTGCCGCCAGCCCGGGAGCACGAGCGAGATGGCGAGGCCCTCGAGGTCGGCCACGATGCCGAGCGCCACGGCGACCGACACCGGCCATCCTGTGCGGCCGAACGCGAGCACCGCGAGGAAGGCCAGGAAGAGCGCGATGCCCCAGCCCTTCGCGCTCCACGTGTGATAGCTCGCCTCGCGGCGGAACTTCACCAGGTCCAGCGTGTAGCGTGCCAGCTCCAGCGCGACCAGCGCGAGCAGGCCGCGCAGGTGAGTGATGATCGCTGCCGGCTGCAGTCGCCAGACCGCGCAGGTCGCCCCCACGTAGAAGACGGTGTCGGCGACGCTGTCGAGGCGGCGCAGCGCCGGCGTCGCCATCCCCAGCCGACGGGCGATGATGCCGTCGAACACGTCCGACAGGAAGGCGACGGCGAGACAGCCGGCGAGCAGTGCCGGCCGCGGCGCGACCCAGGCGACGAAGACGATGCCGGGCCCCAGCGCGATCCGCAGCAGCGTGAGGCCGAGCGGGATCGCGCGAGCGAGCGGCGTCAGGCCGGCAGCCCGAACAGCGACGTCATGCGGGTGGCGCCCAGCATCGTCGCCATCTCGGCGTCGGCGGGGCGGTGCTGGAAGCGCTCGGCGGCGTCGAGGAACTTCGGCAGCAGCGCGAGATCGCCCACGGTGTTGAGGAACACGCCGGGGATGCCCATGGCCCAGTGGACGGCGCGGTCGATGTCGGGCTGCGCCTCCAGCGGCTGGTACCACGTCGTGTGCGTGCGCTCGGTCGTCGCCCACGGGCCGCGGGCGAGGGACTTGATGACCTGCACGGCGACGTTGCGCTCGCGACAGACCGTCAGCACCTCCTCGAAGGCGCGGCGGTAGCGCTCGTTGTGGTGGAAGAAGATGTTGTAGGGCAGCAGCACGGAGTCGAAGTCGAAGCGGGCCAGGCTGCGACGGTGCATGGCGGCGATCGTCCAGCCGTGGCCGGTGACGCCGATGAAGCGCACGAGGCCCTGCTGGCGCGCCTCGATCGCCGCCTCGAGCGCGCCGCCGGGGCCCATGGTGGCGTCCCAGTCGTCGGGGTGCATCAGGGAATGGAACTGGATGAGGTCCACGTGATCCACGCGCAGCCGCTCCAGGGAGCGATGGATGTCCTCGCGCGCCTCGCGCGCCGTGCGAGAGGCGGTTTTCGTCGCCAGGAAGAACTCGCGCCGGTGCCGCGCCATCCACGGCGCGATGCGCAGCTCGGAGTCGCCGTAGCGGGCGGCCGTGTCGATGTGGTTGACGCCGTGGCGCAGCAGCAGCTCGAGGGCACGGTCGGCCGCGTCCTGGCTGGCCTGGGCCAGGGCGGCGCCGCCGAAGAGCGTCACCGTGCTCATGTGTCCCGTGCGTCCGAACGGCCGTCGCTCGATCATGGCGCCTCCCGCGTTGCGCGCAGTCTAGCGCGGATCGGGCTCGCCGTCGTGACGGCGCTGGCCGCGGCGACCGGGGCGCGGGCCTCCGAGACCGAGCTGTCCGGCGCCGAGGGGCATCCGCGCGGGCACCTGCCGCTGCGCGTGTGGGCGCAGCCGCTGAACGACCCCGGGCTGGACGACGCCGTGCGGCGCGCCATCGAGGACTGGAACCGCGTGTCCATGGACGCGCTCGGCGTGGGTATCTTCACGCCGGTCGCCGAGCGCGCCGACGCGCAGGTCACCGTCGAGATCGGGCGCGACGAGGACGGCAAGCTGATGGGCCAGACCGAGCTGCGCACGGGCGAGCGCGGCGTGATCGACCTGCCGGTGCGCATCGTCATCGTCGAGCCGAAGGCGCGCGGCCAGACGAGCCGGGAGACGCTGCTCTACCAGGTGGTCGCCCACGAGCTGGGCCACGCGCTCGGCCTGCCGCACGTGCGCGATCCGCGCTCCCTCATGTGCTGCGTGCACGGCAGCGTGGACTTCAACGACCCGGTCGCCCGCGACGCCTACATCGAGGCCCGGCGCCATCCCGACGTCGGCTCGGCGCGCGCCGAGCTGCGCGAGCACTACATGCGCTTCTGGCCGGGGCGCCGGTGATAGTATCGGGGCCCATGACGCCAGGCCCCCTCGACCGCCGGACGTTCCTGAAGGCCGCGCTCACCACCGCCGCCGTCGGCGCGGCGCCGGTGCCGCTGCGCGCCCAGGGCAAGACCGTGAAGGTCGGGGTCGTGACGCCGATCACCGGCGCGATGGCCGAGGTCGGCGGCGACTGCCGGCTCGGCGCGCAGATGGCGGCCGACGCGATCAACGCCGCCGGGGGCATCAAGTCGCTGGGCGGCGCGCGGATCGAGCTGCTGCTGGCCGACAGCGAGACGAAGGTCGAGGTCGCGCGCTCGGAGGCCGACCGCCTCATCAACCAGGGCGCCCAGCTGCTGACCGGCGGCTTCCACTCCGCGCACGTGGCGGCCATCTCCTCGCTGGCCCAGCAGCGGCGCGTGCCCTACGTCATCGACATCAGCGCCGCCGACGCCATCACGGCCAACATCGCCAAGTCGGTGCGCGAGGGCCAGCAGAAGGTGCAGTACGTCTACCGCAACTTTCCGTCGGCGGTGACGTTCGGCAAGAACGCCGTGCGCTACATGACCGAGATCTTCCACGAGGCCGGCGTGGCGCCCAGACGCCTGGTGCTGATGTACACCAACGACCTCTTCGGCAAGACCAGCGCCGCCGGCTTCGAGGCCGCTCACAAGGCGGCCAGCCCCGGCTTCGAGATCGTGGACACGATCCCGTTCCCCGAGAACGCCACCGACCTCTCGACGGAGATCGCCCGTGCCCGCGCCGCCCGCCCCGACGTGATCGCCCCGTTCACGCGGCCGGTCACCGCCATCCTGCTGCTCGAGGAGATCGCCAAGCAGCGGGTGGACGTCATGGGCGTGATCAGCCCCGGCGCGCCCGGCCTCTACGAGTCGGGCCAGATCCGCCAGCTGAAGGACCTCATCGAGCACGTGATGGACGCCGCGCCGTGGCCGAACTACAAGCACCCGACGGTGCAGAAGATCGCCGGCGAGTTCGGCCGCCGCTCCAGCGGCCGCACCTTCGACGCCAGCGGCGCCTACACCTACGAGGCGGTGCAGGTGATCGGCGACGCCCTCGAGCGCGCGGCCTCCGCCGACCCCGACGCGCTCGTCGCCGCCATCAAGAAGACCAGCTTCAGGGACGGCATCACCGTCGCCAACGGGCCGGTGATCTTCAACGAGAGCGGCGACAACCCCAACGCCAGCACCGCGATGATCCAGATCCTCGGCCAGAAGCCGCGCGTGGTCTGGCCCCGCGAGTTCGCCGAGACCAGGTTCGTCTTCCCGCGCCCCAGGCGCTGATTCCGCGCCGATTCCGCCCCCGCCCGACGACTCCTTGACAGGTGTCGTCAGATGTCGTATTTCGCATGTACCGAAACCCGGCCGGAGGCGTCTATGAGCTCTCTCACCAGACGTTCGATGCTCCGTGGATCGCTCGCGCTCGCCGCGGCTCATCCGTTGCTGGCCACACCCCGGATCGCCCGGGCCGCCGCCACGACCGCCAGCATGTGGTTCGCGCAGGGCTTCGTCCAGGACGAGGACGTGGCGCTGCGCAAGGCGGTCACCGACTACGAGAAGGCGAGCGGCAACAAGATCGAGCTGAGCATCATCCCCTTCGCGCCGGAGCGGCAGAAGATCATCTCCGCGCTCACCAGCGGGGTCGTCCCCGACCTGATCGACTCCAATCCCGCCGAGCTCCTGCAGATCTACGGCTGGCAGGACCGGTGGGTGGACGTGAGCGACGTCGTGGAGACCCAGAAGGCCCAGTTCAGCGAGACCGCGCTGACCTCCGCGCAGGCCTACAACAGCGTCACGAAGAAGCGCGGGACCTATGGCGTGCCGCTGCGCGCGGCCGTGTGTCCCACGCACATCTGGCGGCCGCTGGTGGAGAAGGCCGGCTTCAAGATCGAGGACATCCCGAAGACGTGGGACGCCTACTTCGACTTCTTCAAGAAGGTGCAGGACAGCCTGCGCAAGCAGGGTGAGCGCAAGGTGTACGGCCTGGGCTTCCAGGTCACCGCCAACGGGGTGGACCCCTACAACCTCTTCACCGCGTTCCTCATCGCCTACGGCGGGCAGGACATCGTCACGAAGGACGGCAAGCTCCATCTCGACGACCCCCGGGTGAAGCAGGCGGCCATCAAGGCCGCGGCCTATCTGGGCGGCGCCTATCGCGACGGCTACGTGCCGCCGAGCGCGATCAACTGGAACGACGCCGACGACAACAACGCCTTCCACGCCAAGCTCATGGTCATGGACCTCGACGGCACGCTGTCGACCGAGGTGGCCATGAAGGAGAAGCATCCCGAGTGGTACTTCAAGGACATGGTCACTCACGGCATCGGCTATCCGACCGATAACGCCGGCAAGACGGTCCCCAGCGTCGTCGTCGTCACCAACGGACTCATCCCGAAGGGCGCCAAGAACGTCACGGTGGCCAAGGAGTTCCTCAAGCACTTCATCCAGCCGAAGGTCCTCGGCGAGTTCGTCGAGATCGGGCTCGGCCGCTGGCTGCCTGTCATGCCGTCGCTCGCCAAGAGCCCGTTCTGGCAGGACCCGAAGGACCCGCACCTGAAGGGCTACGTCCAGCAGGGCCTGCTCGGACCGACGCTGGCGGACTACTTCGTGTTCAACGTGGCGATGGCGGAGGTCCGCACGCAGCACGTGTGGAGCCTGGCCATGATCGACGTGGCCAAGGAGGGCGTGAAGCCCGAGACGGCCGTCGAGAAGGCGTTCAAGCGCATCGAGGAGATCTTCGCCAAGTACAAGACCGCGTGAGCGGGGAGCCCATGATGGACAACGCATCGGTCGTCAACGTTGCGCGTCCGCCTCGATGGGACGCCCTCGCTCGCATGCTGCGCGGGAACCTCAAGGGCGCCGAGTACACGTGGGCCGTGGCCTTCGTCGTGCCCTACGTCGCCGTGTTCCTGACGTTCGTCGTCTACCCGATCGTGTACGGGATGTGGATGGGCAGCGACCCCGCGCTCTACCGCGAGCTGTTCGCCGATCCGATCTACCAGAGCTCGGTGGTCAACACCGTGCTCTACCTGGCGCTGGGCGTGAACGTGAAGATGTTCCTGGCCCTGCTGCTGTCCGCCTTCTTCATGCGGCCGGGCCGGTGGACGAAGGTGATGCTGCTCATCTTCGTCATGCCGTGGGCAGTGCCGCAGATCTCCACGTTCATCTCGATCCACTGGATGCTCAACGGCGAGTGGGGCTTCCTCAACAACGTGCTCTACAAGCTGGCGCACGTCGAGGGGCCGTCCTGGCTCAACGATCGCTGGACGGCGCTGGGCGCCGTCATCGTCTCCCACATCTGGAAGTGGACGCCCTTCTGGACGCTGATTCTCCTGGCCGGTCGCATGGCGATCCCGCTCGAGATCCGCGACACCGCGCGCGTGGACGGCGCCACCGGCGTGCGCGGGTTCGTGCACATCACCTTCCCGCTGCTGGCCAATCTCTACCTGATCTGCACGCTGCTGTCGACGATCTTCCTGCTCGGTGACTTCAACGCCGTCACGTTCGTCTCCGGCGGCGGTCCCGCCAACCAGACGCACGTGCTGGCCACCCTCGGCATCCGTGATGCCTTCGAGATCGCGCACCCGCGGCTGGGCGTGGCAGCGGTCATGTCGGCGCTGCCGATGGTGATCCCCCTGGTGATCGTGCTGATGCGAAAGCTCCGCACGGCGGAGGTGCAGCTATGAGCACGATCACGGCCGAGGCCCGGCTGTCCTCCCGCTCCCGGGTGCGCGCCCGCAGCGCCGTGCGGCGCCGCCGGTACCTGAGTCGAGCGGGGACGGCGGTGCTGTCGCTGGTGCTGATCGTGTGGTCGCTGGCCCCGATCTACAACATCTTCCTCATCTCGCTCGAGCCCGAGGGGGACGTGTTCACCGACAGCATCTGGCCGCGGGTGCCGTCGCTGGAAAGCTTCTGGGGCGTCCTCACCCAGGGCCACTGGTATCTCGCGCACTTCTGGCGCCAGTTTGCCAACAGCCTCTTCATCGGCGCCATGGTCACGTTCTTCGCCCTGCTGCTCGGCTCGCTGACCAGCTTCGCGATCGGGCGCATGCGCGTCCGCCACGGCTGGCTGGTGAGCAACGCCGCGCTGCTGACCTACGTGATCCCGGCCTCGTTCCTGGCCATCCCGTTCTACCGGATCATGCAGGACTACGGCCTGGCCAACAATCCGTGGTCGGTGATCGCGGCCCTGGTGGCGTTCGCCACACCCTACGCGATCTTCGTCTTCCAGGAGTACGGGCGCAGCATCCCGCTCGAGGTCGACGAGTCCGCGCGCATCGACGGGGCTTCGCCGCCCCAGATCTATCTCCGGATCTACCTGCCGCTGATGGCCCCGGCGCTGGTCGCCGTGGGCACCTACGCGCTGCTGCTCGCGTGGAACGAGTACCTCTACCAGTTCCTGCTGCTGTCCTCGAAGTCGAGCATGACGGTGCCAGTGGCGCTCGCCCAGTTCCTCAGCAGCGACCAGTCGCCGTGGAACTACATGATGGCGACCGCGATCGTCTACGCGGTGCCGCCGGTGGTGATCTACTACGCGTTCCGCCGCCGCATGACCGCCGGCCTCACGATGGGCGGGGTCAAGGGCTGACGTCACCGCGCCGCCTGCTGCCCGCCTCGGACGCCGCCTGGGCGGTGGCGTTCGTCGTCCCCTACGCGGTCGTGTTCGTCGCCTTCGTCGTCTATCCGGTCGCCTGGGGACTCTGGATGGCGCGCGCCCCGGCGCTCTACGCCGACCTGGCGGCCAATCCGGTCTACGCGCGAACGCTCGTCAACACGGCGCTGTACGTCGGCCTCGGCGTGAACATCAAGATGTTCCTCGCCTTGCTGCTGTCCGGTTTCTTCGTGCGGCGCCGCTGGTGGATCCGGGCCCTGTTCGCCGTCTACCTGTTGCCGTGGGCGCTGCCGGCGATCCCGGCCTTCGTCTCCTTCCACTGGATGCTCATCGGCGACGAGGGGCTGGTCAACCGCCTCCTGTCGCTGCTGGTCGGCGTGCCGGGCCCGCGCTGGCTCGACGACCGCGCGCTCGCGCTCGGCTGGAACATCGTCGCCTACGTCTGGAAATGGCTGCCGTTCTGGACGCTGACCTTCGTCGCCGCCCGGACGGCGATCCCCCGCGAGCTCCACGAGGCGGCCGCCGTGGACGGCGCCGGCGGCTGCCGCCGCTTCCTTCACGTCGTGCTACCGCTGCTGGGCAGTCTGTACCTGGTCTGCACGCTGCTGTCCACGCTGTGGGCGCTGGGCGACTTCACCACGGTGGCGCTCGTGTCGGGGGGCGCGCCGGCGTACTCCACCGACGTGCTGGCGACGCTGGGCTTCCAGTACGCCTTCGACGCTGCCCAGCCGACGCTCGGCGTCGCCGCGGTGATGTCGGCGCTGCCGGTGCTGATCCCGGTCGCGCTGCTCCTGATGCGCGCCGTCGAGGCGCGGGAGATCCAGCTGTGAGCCGGCGGATGCTCGGCGCCGCGGCCTCGGCGGTCCTCGGCGCGGCGCTGCTGATCTGGTCCGTGCTGCCCGTGTACAACATGATGCTGATCGCGCTCGACCGCGACGAAGGCGACATCGAGTTCGCGGGCGTCGTGTGGCCGACCGATCCCTCGCTGCACAGCTTCGCCACGGTGATGACGCAGGGCGACTGGCTGGTCGGGGACTTCTGGCGCCAGTTCGGCAACAGCCTCACGGTGGGCCTGGCGACGATGGCGCTGGCCGTGCTGATCGGCTCGCTGGCCAGCTTCGCGCTCGGCCGCCTGCGCGTCAGGCCCGGGTGGATGCTCCGCAACGCGCCGCTGCTGACGTACGCGGTCCCCGCGTCGTTCCTGGTGATCCCGTTCTCGCGGCTCATGGAGCGCTACGGGCTGTCGAACTCGCTGTGGGCGATCGTCGCCGCCAACGTGACGTTCGCCACCCCGTACGCGATCGTGATCCTGCGACAGTACGCCAGGCTGATCCCGATGGAGCTGGACGAGGCGGCCCAGGTCGACGGCGCCTCGCCGGCCCAGGTGTACCGGCGCGTGTACGTGCCGCTGATGGGGCCGGCGCTGGCGGCGGTCGCGACCTTCGCGCTGCTGGTCGCGTGGAACGAGTACCTGTACCAGTACGTGCTGCTGTCGTCCCCGCGCAGCATGACCGTCGCGGTCGCCATCGCCCAGTTCTTCAACAGCGACGAGGCGCCGTGGAACTACATGATGGCGACGGCGCTGATCTACTCGCTGCCGCCGATCGCGATGTTCTATCTGCTCCGGCGCCGCTAGCGCTGGCCGAGCGCGCGGTTGGCGACCTCCACCCTCTTCTTCTCGGCGTCGAACTTCAGCGTCTGCTTGCTTTCCACGTCCCCGCCGGTGACGCGGATGAAGAAGGTGTCGTCGCCGAACTCGATGGAGTGGATGTCGCCGACGGCGAACACGGCGGCCTTGCCCGGCTCGTTGAGGAACTCCTTCTGCAGCTCGACCTCGGCGTGGCCCGGCGTGCGGCCGTCGTCCAGGCGCCGCCAGCGGCGCATGCGGGTGGGGTTCTTGTAGTTGCCGTACACGACCCAGCAGGGGCCATGGTCGTGGATCGAGGACTTGCCGGCCCGTGCCCGGCCGTGCACGAGCACGTGGACGTCGGTCTCGGGGTCGTGGCCGATCGTCGTGCGCTCGGTGTAGGGGACCGGGTCGCCGAGGTGCTTGGTGAGCAGCTCGGGGTTGGCCAGCAGCTTCTCGAGGTGATCGCGGATCTCGGCCAGGCCCGACGGCACGCCCCTGGTCTTGATCGTGCGGCGCGTGTCCGCGAGGAACTGCTCGAGCGAGTAGTGGCTCATCGGACGTCTCCTTTCTCCCACGTGCCCCAGCGGCCGCTCTCGACGGACGCGAGGAACTCGGCGACGGCCTGGTTGAACAGCGCGGGCTCCTCGATGTTGGCGGTGTGGCCGGTCATCGGCATGACGACGAGGCCGGCGTGCGGGATGTGGCGCTTCATGAACAGGCCCGGCTCCAGGCACGGCTCGTCCTGGTCGCCCACGACGATCAGCGCGGGCACCGTCAGCGTCTTCAGCTCCGGCTCCAGCTCGAAGATCGTCTTCCGCTTGATCTGCACGCCGCGCATCATCAGCGCCGAGCCGAGGCCGTCGTGGTCGAGCACGTTGTGCAGGAACTCCTGCCAGCCGCGCGGGTCCTTGGCGGCGAAGCCCTTGCGCGAGGCCGTCTCGGCGAAGTTGCGCTGCTTGGCGACGGCGCCCTCGCGCTCGAACAGCGCGGCGTTGCGCTCGGCGTTGCGCAGGAAGTTCTCGCGATCGGTGGTGCCGCTGCCGGCCGCCGCGATCACGAGGCTGGCCGCCAGCTCCGGATGGCGGATGCCGAAGTTCAGCGCGACGCCGCCGCCCATGGACAGCCCGCCGACGTGCGCGCGCCCTAGCCCCAGGTGCTGCATGAGCTGCCGCAGGTCCTCGACGAGGATCTCGACCGAGTACGCGGACGGATCCTTGGGCACCTCGGAGGGCGGATAGCCGCGGTAGTTCCAGGTCACCACGCGATAGCGGCGCGAGAAGTAGCGCACCTGCGGCTCCCACGAGCGGTAGTCGCCGCCGTACTCGTGGCACCAGATCAGCGGAAAACCCTGGCCCGTCTCCTCGTAGTAGAGGTCGACGGGGCCGGTCGTGGACGTGACGCGCGCGGTGGGCATGGGCGGCCTCCGTGTGGGCGCGATGATACCATCCCGGGCGATGCGGGCAGGCACGCGACGCCGGCTGCGGGTGTGCGCACGGGTGACCGCGTTCGGGACCTGCATCGGCGCGACCTACAGCCTGCTGCTGCAGCTCACCGTGCTGGGCGATCCCCCGGCCGGCCTCGCCATCGGCGCCATCCACGGCTTCCTGCTCGGCACCACGATCGGGCCGCTGGAGATCTTTGGGACGCGCACCCGGTTCGGGCGCGCGGTGGAGCAGGCGCCGTTCCTGGTGACGCTGGCGGCGAAGATCGTGCTCTACGGCTCGCTCATCGCGCTCGTGAACATCGTAGAGCCGGGGACGCGCCTGCTCGGCCTGCCGGTACTGGGCGGGCCGATTCAGGTCGTCGGCGTCATCTTCTCGTTCGTGGCGACCGCGGCCGTCATCTTCGTGCTGCAGATCAGCCAGATCATCGGTGGCCGGACGCTGCGCAACTGGGTGCTGGGCCGCTATCACCGGCCGCGCCAGGAGGTGCGCTTCTTCCTGTTCGTGGACCTGGCCGGCTCCACCGCGCTGGCCGAGCGGCTGGGGCCGGTCGGCGTCCACCGCTTCCTGGACCGCATCTTCGTGCTCGCCTCCGACCCCGTGGACGATCAGTCCGGCGAGATCTACCAGTACGTCGGCGACGAGATGGTGGTCACGTGGACCGCCGCCGAGGGGCGGCCGGCGGCGCGGCCGCTCGCCTGCTTCTTCGACATCGAGCGCGCCCTGCAGGCGGCGGCGCCCGGTTTCCAGCGCGACTTCGGCGCCGTGCCGCGCGTGCGGGGCGCGCTGCACGCCGGGCCGGTGATCGCCGGCGAGGTGGGCGGGAGCAAGCGCGACATCGTCTTCCACGGCGACGTGCTCAACACCGCCGCCCGCCTCGAGCAGCTGGCGCGCGAGCGCGACCAGCGCCTGGTCGTCTCCGCCGACGCGCTCGAGGGCTGCCGAGGCACCGAGCGCTATGCGCTCGAGGACCTCGGCATGCTGCCGCTGCGAGGGCGGGCGGCGCCGGTCGCGGTCTACGCGGTGACGGAGCGATGCAACGGGAACGCCGGCGGGACGATCCGGTCCACTGCGGCGCTGATGCTGCTGCTCGGGCTCGCGCTCGGCCCGGCGGTGCCGCTGCGCGCGCAGACGCCGGCCCGCCCGGTCGTCGGCTACCTCAGCGCCCGCTCGCCGGAGGACACCGCCGACCTGCTCACGACATTCCGCGAGGCGCTCGCCGGCGGAGGCTTCGTCGAGAACCGCTCGGTGACGATCGAGTACCGCTGGGCACGCGGCCAGTACGATCGCCTGCCAGCCCTCGCGGCGGAGCTCGTCCATCTTCCGGTCAGCGTGCTGGTCGCGGCCGGCGGGGAGACCGCCGCCCTCGCCGCGAAAGCCGCGACGACGACCATCCCGATCGTGTTCTCGGTCGGCAGCGATCCCGTCAAGCTCGGCCTGGTGGCGAGCTTCAGTCATCCGGGCGGCAACGCCACCGGCGTCGACATCCTCACGCCGACGCTCGAGGGCAAGCGCCTGCAGCTCCTGCACGAGCTCGTGCCCCAGGCGACGACGGTCGCGTTCCTGGTCAACCCGGGGAATCCGCCCCTCCAGCGGCAGCTCAGAGATGCCGAGGCCAGCGCGCGCGCCCTGGGCCTGCGCCTCCAGGTGATGCGCGCCCGCAGCGACCAGGACATCGACGCGGTGTTCGCGCGGGTGGCTCGGCAGCGGATCGGGGCCCTCGCGGTCGCCGCGGCGCCGTTCTTCGACACGCGGCGCGCGCTGCTCGTGGACGCGGCGGCCCGCCACGCGGTGCCGACCATCTACCACTTCCGCGAGTTCGCCGACGCCGGCGGCCTGCTGAGCTACGGCATCGACCCCGTCGACACGTCCCGCCAGATCGGCGTGTACGTCGGCCGGATCCTCAAGGGCGCCAGGCCGGCCGACCTGCCGGTGCAGCAGCCCACGAAGTTTGAGCTCGTCATCAACGTCAAGACGGCGAAGACGCTCGGCGTGGCGATCCCGCCGACGCTGCGGGCACGCGCTGATCGTTTGATCGAGTGAGCCGGCCGCCGCTCAGCGCGCCGGGTGCAGCGGGAACGCCGGTGGGATGATCCGGTCCACGGTGGCACCGTCCCAGCGCCACTTCGGCAGCGCGTCCCAGTAGTGGCGCACGGCCTCACGCGCCTTCGCGTACACCGCCTCCTCGTCCACGCGCGTGAGCCGGCCGCCCTGCACGAGCGTGGCGCCGTCCACGATGACCGTGTCGATGTCGCGGCCGGAGCCGGCGTCGATCAGCGCCTTGATCGGATCGTGGTAGACGAGCGAGCCCAGGCGGTCGAGGTCGATGATCAGGACGTCGGCCCGGGCGCCGGGCGCCAGCCGGCCGAGATCGTCGCGTCCGATGAAGCGGCAGCCGCCCAGCGTGGCGGCGTTGAAGACGTCACGGTGCTGGCCGGCCTGGTAGTTGCCGTCGGTGACCTTGGCCAGGATGGACGCCCACCGCAGCTCGCCCAGCATGTCCATGGGGTAGGTGTCGGTGCCGATGGCGATCGTCACGCCGGCCTCCAGGTAGCGCTGGAAGGAGTGCAGCGTCATGGCCATCTTCGCGTACTTGTACGGGCAGTGGCCGATCGTCGCGCCGCGCTCGGCCAGCACGCGGAGATCGTGGCCGAACGGGTAGCACGGCCACGGATGCGCGCTCGTGAAGACGGCGTGGCCGATCAGCGTGCGCTCGTCGAGGAAGCCGATGTCGGCCAGGAGCTGGATCGGCGTCTTGCGGTACTCGTCCATGATCCGGCCGAACTCGACCAGGTTGCCGCCGGCGTGGGTGTGGATCGGCACGTCGAGAGCGCGGGCGGCGTCTTTGCCCGCGCGCAGCAGCCCCTCGGTACACGTCTCCACCTGGGCGGCGTTGAGGATGCCGCGCAGCCGGCCGCCGGCCGACTTGTCGAACTTCTTGACGAAGTCCACCGCCTCCTGCAGCCGCTCGCGTCCCAGGGCGACGTTCTCCTCGTAGGTGAGGCGGCCCTGCGCGTCCATGTAGGTGTCGCGGTCGCGGAAGGGCGGGCTGCCGTACACGCGCACGCCGAGCTCGTCCACCAGCCGCGCGTAGCCCTCCCAGTCGCCGCGCAACCCGCCCACGTCGATGATCGTGGTGGTGCCGTTGCGCAGCGCGTGCAGGAACGTGAACACGCGCAGCGCGGCGGTGGCCGCCGCCGGCGGCGGGGTCATCGTGCCCTTGAGCGGCGCCGCGAAGCTCATGTAGTTCGCGGTGCGGTAGTCGTTCTTGGCCATGTCGAGCAGCAGGTAGTCGCCGGCGTTGCCCGCGGTGTGCACGTGCGTGTTGATGAAGCCGGGCGACACCAGCTTGCCCGCCGCCGACACGCGGACGTCGGCCTGGCCGGTCCAGGCGGGCCCGGCGTGGACGATCGTGTCGCCCTCGAAGACGAGGCTGCCGCGCTCGTGCACCTCGTGCGTCCTGCCGTTGAACGCGACGACCCAGCCGCCCTCGACGTGGGTTCTCATGCCTTGCCGGCCTCCCGCTCCTTCGCCGCCATCTTGGCCTTCAGTTCCTGGGGCGTGAGCCGCACGATGTCCTCGTTCTGGTGCGCGTAGAGCGTGTAGGTGTCGGCGTCCAGCGGCTCCAGTTGCAGGCGCCCCGCCAGCACGTCGGCCTTCCAGCGCGCGTGCTCGGCCTCGCGCGCGTGGAACTCCGGCATGACCTCGCGCGCGAACAGCTCGAGGCTCCGGCAGATGTCCGCGTGCGTCGTGCGGCCGGCCTGGTTGAGCAGGATCACCTGGTCCACGCCGGTGGCCTCGAACTCGCGCAGCCGCGCACGGATCGTCTCGGGTGAGCCGATCAGCCCGCTGCGCAGCGTCTCCTGGGCCTTGTCGGTGTGGCGCCAGTCCTCGTAGGCCTCCCACATGTTGCCCTCGCCGGGATTGGGGATGCCGTGCCGCCCATAGTGGCTGAGGCAGAACACGAAGAACGTCCAGCCGGCCGCCTTCTCGAGCGCGAGCGCGTCGGTCTCCGCGCACATGAAGCCGCTCACCATCGCGATGTTCGGATTGGCCGGGTAGTCGGCGAGCTTCGCCTGCCGCTGCGTGAGCTCGATGTAGTAGCGGTGCACCCACGCCCGGGCGGCCTCGGCGGAGACGAACTGGAAGCCCAGCGCGCCCATGCCCCAGCGGCCGGCGTTGGCGATCGTCTGGATGTTCGAGCAGGCGACCCACAGCGGCGGGTGCGGCTTCTGGAACGGCTTGGGCACGACGTTGCGCGCGGGGAACTTGAAGAACTTGCCGTCCCACTCCCAGCGCGTCTTCGTGAACGCCGGGATCAGCGCCTGCACGGCCTCTTCCCAGACCTCGCGCTTCTCGCGCACGCGGGCGCCGAAGGGATGCAGCTCGACGGGGCCCTGGCCCTCGCCCAGGCCGAGCTCGACGCGGCCGCCGGTGAGCAGGTCGAGCGTGGCCACGCGCTCGGCCACGCGGAGCGGGTGATTGGTCGGCAGCTGGACGATGCCGTGGCCGAGGCGAATGCGCGTCGTGCGCTGGCTGGCCGCGCCCAGGAAGACCTCGGGCGCCGAGCAGTGCGAGTACTCCTCGAGGAAGTGGTGCTCGACGCACCAGGCGTGGTCGAAGCCCAGGCGGTCGGCCAGCTCGATCTGCGCCAGCGCGTCCTGCAGCAGCTGGTACTCGCTGCCCTCCTGCCACGGCCGCGGCAGCTGCAGCTCGTAGAAGATCCCGAACTTCATCGCCCCGGAGGGTACCATGAGGCCCCATGCGCGAGCTGACCGCCAAGCAGCGGCGCCACCTGCGCGCGCTCGGCCAGACTCTCGTCGCCACGCTCCACGTCGGGCACGAGGGCGTGAGCGACGCCGTGGTGCGCCAGGCCGACGCCCAGCTGGAGGTCCATGAGCTGATCAAGGTGCGCGTGGGCGACAACGCGCCCGCGGACCGTCACGGGACGGCCGAGGAGCTGGCGCGCCGCACGCGCTCGCACCTCGCCCAGGTGCTGGGGCGCACGGCGCTGCTCTACCGGCGCCGCGCCGAGGAGCCGAGGATCGTCTTTCCCGCGGAGGAGACGTTATGAGGCTTGCGGAGCGAGTGGCGGTGGTGACGGGCGGTGGCTCGGGCATAGGCGCGGCGTCGGCGCGCGCGCTGGCGCGCGAGGGCGCGCGCGTGGTTGTGGCCGACGTCAACGAGGCGGGCGCGAAGGCGACGGCGGCGGCGATCGAGAAAGCCGGTGGCGCCGCGCTCGCGGTCGCCGCCGACGTCAGCCGCGCCGCCGACAACGAGGCGCTCGTGCAGCGCGCGCTGTCGGCGTGGGGACGGCTCGACGTCTTCTTCGCCAACGCCGGCGTGCCGCAGGCCCAGGCCTCGATCGCGAGCCTCGACGAGGCGACCATCGACCGCGTGCTGGCCGTCAACGTCAAGGGCGTGCTGCTGGGCGCCCGCTACGCGCTGCCGGTCATGAAGCAGGCGCGCCGCGGCGTGTTCCTCGTCACCGCGTCGGCCGCCGCGCTGCGCCCGCGCGGCGGGCACGTCTACGCGGCGTCCAAGGGCGCCGTCGTGACGCTGACCGGCAGCCTCGCGCTGGAGATGGCGCCGCACGGCGTGCGCGTGGTCGC
>DASSLH010000412.1:0-5871 GCA_035689625.1 Candidatus Methylomirabilota bacterium
GCCGCCGTCGTCGCCGAGCTGTCGCGTCACGGCCACGCGGTGGCGCTCGAGGGCTTCCGGCGCGCGGAGTGGCGCGCGCGCGTGCGGCTGGACGCGACCTTCCAGCCCGGCGCCTCCACCGAGCATCCGTCCACCGGCGAGCGCTACCTGGCCTTCGTGCTGGACGAGCTCGGCATCGTGCAGGCGGGCACGCGCGCGGCGCTGGCGCGCTGGCGGCTGGGTTACAACCCGCCCCGCGGACTGTGGACCGATCTCGAGCCGGGCGCCGAGGAGGCGCTGCGGCTGGCGCGTGCCCGGGGGCTGCGCACCGGCGTGATCTCGAACTCCAACGGCACGATCGCCGACATCCTGGACGAGCTGGGGCTGGCGCGGCACGTGGAGTTCGTGCTCGACTCCTCGAAGGTGGGCGTGGAGAAGCCCGATCCGCGCATCTTCCGCCTGGCGCTCGAGCGCGCCGGCGTGGAGCCGCACGAGGCAGTGTACGTGGGCGACCTCTACTCGATCGACGTCCTCGGCGCCCGCGCCGCCGGCCTGCGCGCGATCCTCATGGACCCCGGCGCCTGCTGGGGCGCCCGCGACTGCGACACCGCCCCCAGCGTCCTGGCCGCGGTCCGCCTCGTCGTCAGCGGCTAATCCGGGAGCTTGACGTAGGGGTAGCGGCGGAGCGCGTCGTAGATCACGCGCTTCATCGAGTCGATCTCCGCCTCGCTGTGCCCCTCGAACCGGAGCGTCAGGTAGGGATTGGTGTTGGAGGCGCGCACCAGGCCCCAGCCGCCGCCGGGGAAGAGCACGCGGGCGCCGTCGATGTCGATCGTCTCGTAGTGCTGCTTGAGGTCGCGCGCCAGCTCGGCGATGAGCGCGAACTTCTTGTCGTCGGGGCACATCGCCTTGAGCTCGGGCGTGGCGTGCAGGTGCGGGATCGACTCGAACAGGCGCGAGGCCGGGCCCGCGTCGCGCGCGACGATCTCCACGATCTTGCAGGCGGCCAGCAGGCCGTCGTCCACGCCGTAGTAGCCCTCGGCGAAGAACATGTGGCCGCTGACCTCGCCGCCCAGCAGGATCCTCTCGTCGCGCATCTTGCGCTTGAGGTGCGAGTGGCCGGTCTTCCACATCACCGGCACGCCGCCGTGGCGCTTGATGTCGTCCACCAGCGACTGCGAGGACTTCACGTCGAACACGATCTTGGCGCCCGGGTGGCGCGTGAGCAGGTCGCGGGCCAGCAGGACGAGGATGAGGTCGGCCTCGTGACGATGGCCGCGCTCGTCGATGACGCCCACGCGGTCGGCGTCGCCGTCCCAGGCCAGGCCGAGATCGGCGCCGACCTCGACGACCTTCGCCTGCAGATCGACGACGTTGGCGGGGTCCTCGGGATCGGGCAGGTGGTTGGGGAAGCGCCCGTCCGACTCGCAGTGCAGCTCGATGACCTCGCAGCCGATGCGCCGCAGCAGGTCGGGCCCGTAGAGACCGGCCACGCCGTTGCCGGCGTCGGCCACCACGCGCAGCCGCCGCGGCGGCGTGACCAGCGCGCTGAGCGTCGCGAAGTAGTCGTCGCGCGGGCTGCGCGTGCTGAGCCCGCCCTGGCCGCTCTCGAGGTCGCCGCGCTCGATCAGCGTGCGCAGCGCCTGGATCTCGTCCTCGCTCAGCGGCGCCGCACCGGGGTGCACCATCTTGACGCCGTTGTAGTCCACCGGGTTGTGGCTGCCGGTGATGTTGGCGCCGCCATCCATCTTCCAGTGCGCCGTGGCGAAGTAGAGCATCGGCGTCGTGACCTGGCCGATGTCCACCACGTCGAGACCGGTCGCCCGCGCCCCGGCGACGAAGCCGGCGTGCAGCTCCACCGACGACTCGCGGTTGTCGCGCCCGACGGTGATCGTGCGCCCGCCGTTGCGCCGGATCAGCGTCCCGTACGCTCGCCCGACCTGCCGGAACACGTCCGCGTTGATGTCGCTGCCCACACGCCCGCGCACGTCGTACGCCCGAAAAATATGCGGATTGATCATGGTCACGTTCAGCGTAGCACGGGCGTCAGCGCGCTCGCGGCGGCACGCGGGCACCGGGTGGGGCCTGCGGCTCGCACTAGTCGCTTGGGCCGACTCGAGCCCGCCTCGGCTGGGCTCCATCCGGCTGGGGGGCATGCGGCTGGGGCGAGGCTGGAAATGGCGCCCGTCAGGCCCCACCCGATGCCCGCGCGCCGCCGCGAGCGGCTGGCGCCACCGCGGCTCGCGTCAGCCACTCTTCGTATCGTGTGTGAGATGATCTCGGCCATGTCACTGGAGTTCGTGCTGGTTCACGGGATGAGTCATGGTGGGTGGGCGTGGGATCTGTTGCAGCGGCGGCTCGAGAAGGACGGGCATCGGGTCGTGGCGCCGGATCTGCCCGGGCATGGGCGGCGGGCGCACGAGCGGCGGACGGCGTCGGTCGAGCGGTACGCGCGGGCGGTGGCGGACGCGGCGATCGCGGCGGGGCTGAGCCGGGCGATCGTGGTCGGGCACTCGATGGCGGGGGTCGTGATCCCCCGCGTCGCCGAGCTGATTCCCGCCCGCGTCGAGCGGCTGGTGTTCCTGGCCGCGGTCGTGCTGCCGCACGGTGAGAGCCTCCTGCAGGCGCACCTGACGCCGGCGGCCGCCCAGATGATGCGCGGGCTGGCGGCGGCCGGCGACGGCGCGGTGCAGTGCCCGGCCCTGTTCGAGTGGTCGCGCTGGATGAGCGACCTGCCGCTGGGCGACCCGCGCGTGAGCGAGGCGCTCCCGCGGCTCACGCCCCAGCCGCTGGAGCCGCTGGGCCAGCCGGTCGACATGCGCAGCTTCGCCGCGCTCCGCGTGCCGCGCGCCTACATCCGCTGCCTGCGGGACGCCGCGATCCCGCCGGCGCGCGCCGCCGAGTACGCCGCGCGCCTGGGCGTGACCCCGATCGACCTGGACTGCGCGCACAACCCGATGCTCTCCGCCGTGGACGCACTCGCCACGATCCTCACCGGCCTGGGAAAGGATTCGCGATGGGACTGATCGACGACGCCGCCATTCGTGACAAGACCAAGCGCACGAGCGCCGCCCTCTTCAAGGGCGTCAGGACGGAGCACGGCTTCGAGTACTGGAAGCGCTTCGACAAGGCGCTGGCCCGCGACCTCTCGCTGTTCTACACGGGCGTGCTCTACAGCCGCGAGGTGATCTCGCAGAAGCAGCGCGAGCTGTGCGCGGTGGCCTCACTGACCGTGCTGCACCGGCCCAAGGAGCTGCACATCCACATCCAGGCCGCGCTGAACAGCGGCGCCACCCGCAAGGAGGTCGCCGAGGTCATCTTCCAGCAGGCGACCTACGGCGGCATGCCGGTCGTCGTGGACGCGCTGGAGATCTACGGCAAGGTCCTGACCGAGCGCGGCGAGCCGTTCCCGGGCGAGGAGCCGTGACCGATCTCGACCGCGCGCTGGCCGTCGCCGTCGAGGCGGCCCGCGCCGCCGGCGAGGTGGCGCTGAAGTACTACCGCACCGGCTTCGACGTCACCATCAAGGCCGACGCCACGCCGGTGACCCAGGCCGACCGCGGCGCCGAGCAGGCGATCCGCGAGGTGCTCGCCCGCGCCTTCCCCGAGCACGGCGTGCTGGGCGAGGAGTTCGGCGCCGTCGGCGACCAGCGCCGCCGCTGGATCATCGATCCGATCGACGGCACCAAGAACTTCGTCCGCCACGTGCCGGTGTGGGCGACGCTGCTGGCGCTGGAGGAGCGGGGCGAGATCGTGGCCGGCGTCATGCACAACCCCGTCACCGGTGAGATGCTCAGCGCCCGGCGCGGCGGCGGCGCCTGGCTCAACGGCGAGCGCGTGCGCGTGTCGGCGATCGCCGAGCTGGGCAAGGCCGCCCTGGTGCACGGCGGCCTCAAGCTCCTCCGCGAGGCCGGCTGCTGGGACGGCTTCGTGCGCCTGGTGGACGCCACCGACCGCCAGCGCGGCTTCGGCGACTACCTGGGCTACGCGCTCGTCGCCGAGGGCAAGGCCGAGATCTATCTCGAGACCGACCTCAAGCCCTGGGACCTGGCGCCTTGCAAGATCGTGGTCGAGGAGGCCGGCGGCCACTTCACCGACTTCGCCGGCGTGCCGACGATCCACTCCGGTCACGCCCTGGCGACGAACGGCGTCCTGCACGACGCCGCGCTCCGGCTCTTCCGCGGCTAGCGTGGGCGCGCGGCCGGCGCTGGCGATTCACCCGGGCGCGCTCGGCGACGTCCTGCTCGCGGTCCCCGCCCTCCGCGCGCTGCGGGCGGGCGGGCCGCTGGCGCTGGCCGCTCAGCCGCGAGTGGGAGCGTTGCTGCACGCACTCGATGTCGTGCACGAGGCGCTCGCCTTCGACTCGCTTCGCCTCGACGCGCTGTTCACCGACGATGCCGCGCGCGTCCCGGCCCTCGCGCGCTTCGAGCGGCTCGTGTCCTGGTTCGGCGCGCGCGACCCGGCGTTCACGCGACGGCTGCGCGCGCTCGTGCCCGGCGCCGTGGTGGCGCCCTCGGTGAGGCCCGGCGTCGCGGTCTGGGAGCACCTGCTGGAGACCGTCGGCGCGCCGGCGGGGGAGTGGCGCGCGCCGATCGCGCTGCCGGAGGGCGTGCGCGCGCTCGGGGCCGAGGCGCTGGTGGCGGCCGGAATGGACGCGCCGCGACCCTGGCTGTTCGTGCACCCGGGCGCCGGCGGCGCCGCCAAGCAGTGGCCGGCCCAGGGCTTCGCGCGCGTCGTCAGCACGCTGGCCGCGCGCGCGCGGATCAACGTGCTCGTGCACCAGGGGCCCGCCGACGCCGCCGCCGTCGCCGCGCTGCGCCGCCATCTCGGCGAGGGCGCCGTGGCGCTCACCGATCCCGCGCTGCCGGCGCTGGCCGGCGCGCTCGCCCGGGCGGCGGTCTTCGTCGGCAACGACTCCGGCGTCAGCCACCTCGCCGCCGCGCTCGGCGTGCCCTCGCTGATCCTCTTCGACGCGCGTCACCTCGACTGGCGGCCGTGGTGGCCGGGCGCCCGCGTGCGGACGGTCACGCTGACGGCGCTCGAGGCCGGCGACGCCGCGGCGGTGGTGGAAGACTTGTTAGAGCTGCTGCAGTGAGGCGGCGCCGGCGCTCGCACTGGCGGACCGTGCTGGCCGGCGCCGTCGTGATCGCGGCCGGATTCGGCGTGGCGCTGGTGGAACGCTACCGGATGCCCAGGGGCTCCATCTGGCTCGTGGTCGGCGCCACGGCGCTAGTCGTCCTCGTCATCCGTCTCCTCGACCGACGCGACGAGTAGCGCGGACTCGGCGTCCTTCAGCAGCTCGGTCGCCGCCTCGTTCAGGTCCGCCAGCTCCCGGATCGCGAGCTCGTACCAGAAGTCCATCGCCTCCCCCTTTGCTTCACGGCGCCCCATGCGCCGCACCCCCGGAGAAGCAGAGGCCGTGCCATTCCCGAGAAATCGCGCCCTTCGCAGTCGCGCATGGCGCCGGCCCGGGCAGCGTGGTCGGCGCCGGCCGCGCGGGCTCAGACATTTTGTCCCGCGCTCATCGAGGCCCAGTCCGGCTGCGCCGCCGCCGCGAAGCCCACGCAGGCCAGCGAGCCGATCGCCAGGCGGCCGCCGCTGATCCGCAGGCGCACGAGGCCACCGTCGTCCATATAGAGGTCGGGGTGGGCGGCCAGGAAGGCGCGCTGCTCGGCGGCCGGCAGCGCGGCGAGCCCGCGCACGTAGTGGTGCGCGTTGCGCTCGACGTGGCCGAGGCCGAGCAGCGAGACCAGGGCCAGGTCCTGCTGCACGGCCAGGCCGGGCTGGGTGGTGAGGTCCTCCGCCGACATGAAGAACTCGTCGCGGCCGCTCTCGCCGTTCCAGCGCGCGCAGCGGGCGGCGTTGAGGAGCGACTTGTAGAGCCCCTTGCAC
>DASSLH010000413.1:0-7977 GCA_035689625.1 Candidatus Methylomirabilota bacterium
CCGGCGAGAGGCTTGCCGGCGGCGAGATGGCTCTCGATCAGCTTGCGCGCCAGGCTCTTGCCCATGCCGCGCTCAGCGCTTCTCCCGCGGCACGAACTCGCGCCGCTTGGGGCCGACGTAATCGGCGCGCGGCCGGATGAGCCGGTTGTCGTCGTGCTGCTCGATGATGTTCGCGCTCCAGCCGGCGATGCGGCCGGCCGCGATCACGGGCGTGAAGAGGTCCACCGGGATGCCGAGCGAGTAGAAGAGCGGCGCCGAATAGAAGTCCACGTTGGGGATGAGGCCCTTCTCCTTGCTGATGCGCTCGTGCAGCCGCACGGCCATCTCGTACCACTTGAACTGGCCCGACTGGCGGCAGGCCTCCTCGGCCATGCCCCTGAGGATCGCCGCCCGCGGATCGCCGGCCTTGTACACGCGATGGCCCATGCCCATGAAGCGCCGCTTGGCGGCCAGCGAGCGCTCGGTGAACGCGTCCACGTTGGCCACCTCGCCGATCTCCATCAGCGTGCGCATGACCGCCTCGCCGGCGCCGCCGTGCAGCGGCCCCTTGAGCGCGCCCACGCCGCCGGCGACCGCCGAGTGCATGTCGGACTGCGTGGAGACGATCGTGCGCGTCGTGAAGGTGGACGCGTTCAGCTCGTGCTCGGCGTAGAGCGTGAGGCTGGCGTCGAACGCCTTCACGGCCGCCGGTCCCGGCCGCTCGCCGGTGAGCATGTACAGGAAGTTGGCGGCGTGCGAGAGCCCGGCCGCCGGCCCCACCGGCTCCTGGCCCGAGCGGATGCGGTGGTGCGCGCAGATCGCCACCGCGAACTGGCTCACGAGCCGCACGGCCTTGCGCACGTTGGCGGCGTGCGAGTTGTCGGTGGCGTCCGGGTCGAACATGCCGAGCATGGCGACGGTTGCCTGCAGCACGCGCATGGGGTCCGTCGCCTTCGGCATCGCGCGATACGCCTGCTGGATTTCCCGCGGGATCTCGCGGGCCGCCGTGAGGCCGACGACCAGCGCGTCGAGCTGGGTGGGCTTGGGCAGCTCGCCGTACAGCAGCAGGTACACGACCTCCTCGAACGACGCCGTCCGGGCCAGGTCGGCGATGTCGTAGCCGCGGTAGGCGAGACGGCCGTGGGCGCCGTCCAGGTCGCAGAGCTGGGTCTCGGCGGCGACGACGCCCTCGAGCCCCCGGATGAGTCCGCTGCCTTCGCTCATGGCTGTGCCCTCTCGAAATGGAGTCAGGGAGCACAGTCTAGCGCGGCCGGCTACTTCTTGTTGCCCTTGGCCTCCCGGCACTCGGCCTGGGGGTTGAACGTGTCGGGGCCGTAGCAGGTGCCGCTGGTGGGCAGCCGCTGACAGTCCTTGCGCGCCGACTCGAGGGCGGCGCCCTTGAGCTTGCCCTCCACCTGGGCCAGGCACTGCTGCCGCGGATTGCAGGTGTGGGCGCGCTGGGCGGAGCTGGGCAGCGCGCTGCACTCGCTGGGCTGGGCCAGCGCCGGCGCGGCGCCCAGCGCCAGCGCCGCGAGCAGGAGCACCACCACGCGCTTCATCGCATCCTGTCCTATCACGTCTGACGCCGCCGCCGGTGGTCCTATTCGGGGCGGCGAACGCCGAAGGCCGGCAGGACGTCGGCGGCGAAGGCGTGCAGGGCGTCCCAGTCGTAGGGGCCCTCGCGGAAGGCGATGTTGACCCGGCTGCAGCCGGCCTCGCGGAACCGCTGCAGCATCTCGAGGTTGTCCTTCGGCGTGCCGCGCAGCCAGCCGGTGCGCGCCTCGCCCTGGGCGCCCCAGTGCTCGCGGAACGTCTTCTCGCCGCGCTCGACGCCCCTGGCGTCGGCGCCGGCGTAGAAGCCGAGGTTGACGGTGCGCAGGATGGACCTCGGGTCGCGGCCTTCCTTCTCGCACCACTCGGTGAGCACGTTGCTCTTGTGGATCCACTCCTCGGAGCCGATGTAGGGCGCGTTCCAGCCGTCGGCGTACTTCGCCGCCGCCCGCAGCGTGCGCTTCTCGCCGCGGCCGCCGATCCAGATCGGCATGCGCGGCTGCAGCGGCTTGGGATTGTTGGGCGCGTTGTCGAGCCGGTAGTGGCGGCCCTGGAACGTCGCCCGGCGGCGCTCGGGGTCGAGCAGCAGCCGCATGCACTGCGCGTACTCCTCCAGCATGTCCTCGCGCACGCCGATGCGCGGGAAGTCGAAGCCGAAGGCCCGGGCCTCGATCTCGTGCCAGCCGGCCCCGATGCCGCAGTCCACGCGGCCGCTGGACAGGTGATCGATCGTCGTCAGCGACTTGGCGTGCAACCCGGGGTTGCGGTAGACGACGCAGTAGACGAGCGCGCCCAGCCGCACCCGGCGCGTCTCCACGGCGGCGGCGGTGAGCGTGGCGATCGCCTCGAAGCAGTCGATGTCGCCGCCGCGCGGCGGCGACTCCTGGAAGTGATCGGAGACCGAGAACCAGTCGAAGCCCATGGCGTCGCCGAACTTCCACAGCTTGCGCATCTCGTCCAGCGGGCCGCCCATGTGGCCGATGTGGATGCCGAAGGTCATCGCCATGGCGACGGCCTACTTGAAGTGCGGGTCGATCTGGGCGTCGATCAGGTACGGCCCGCCGCTGGCCAGCGCCCGGCCCATGGCGGCGCCGACGTCGCCCGCCTTCTCCACGCGCTCGCCGGGCACGCCGAGCGAGCGCGCCAGCTCGACGTAGTTCACCTGCGGCCTGGCGATGTCCATGCCGACGTAGACGTCGTCCTCGGCCGAGAAGCCCTTGAGCGCCAGCGTGCGCTGCTTGAGGATGCGGTACGACGCGTTGTTGAAGATGACGTAGACGACGGCGATGCCGTCGTGGGCGGCCGTCCACAGCGCCTGGCAGGTGTACATGGCGCTGCCGTCGCCGACGAGCGCGACGACGGGCCGCCGGGGCAGCGCCAGCTTGATGCCGAGCGCCGCCGGCAGGCCCCAGCCGATGCCGCCGCCGCGCAGGCCGAAGAAGCTCTTGCTGTCCTCGCACTTGAAGAAGTGGCGCATGCCCAGGGACGACGAGATGGTCTCGTCCACGATCGTCGCGCCGGCCGGGGTCGCCTGGGCGACGGCGTGCATGAGCGCGATCGCGCCCATCGGGCTCGTGGCGGCCGCCTCGCGCGCCTTGTCTTCCATCTCCCTGCGCTCGGCCGCGAACGCGGCGGCGACGGCCTCGCGGCGCCGGGCCGCCTGCGGGTGCCCCGTCTTGCTCGTGTGCCGCCGCACCGCCTCGCTGAGCTCCGGCAGCGTCGCCTTGGGATCGCCCTGGATGCCGACCGCCGCCGCGTAGTTCTTGCCGAT
Source organism: Candidatus Methylomirabilota bacterium (assembly GCA_035689625.1). GTDB lineage: Bacteria > Methylomirabilota > Methylomirabilia > Rokubacteriales > CSP1-6 > AR5. Next base: position 3,302 of record DASSLH010000413.1, read on the forward strand.
CTCCCACGGGTCGGTGTCGATGTGGATCACGTCCAGGCCGGGCGGCATCGGCTCGACGTCGGACGGCAGCGAGAGCGTGAAGAGATCGCCCCCGACCGAGCACAGCAGGTCGTAGCGCATGAGGAACGCCCGGATGGGCGGGGCCAGCCGCGGGAACGAGCCGCTGTAGAGCGGATGCGAGAAGGGAAAGTTGCAGGTGGACGCCACGCCCTCGGTGACGACCGGCGCGCCCAGCAGCTCGGCCAGCTCGATCAGCTCGGGGATCGCGTCGGCGTGCGCGACGGCGTCGCCGGCCACCAGCAGCGGCTTGTCGGCACGCGCCAGCCGCCGGGCCGCCTCGTCGATCGCGGCGCGGTCGCCGACGATGCGCGGGGCCACGCGCGTGGAGGCGCCGAGATCGAGGTCGCGCTCGGCGTTGAGCACGTCCACCGGCAGCGAGAGGAACACCGGCCCGGTCGGATGCGCGAGCGCCGTCTTCACCGCGCGGCGCACGATGCGCGGCAGGTCCTCCAGGCGACGCGCCTCGGTCGACCACTTGGTGTAGGGCCGCGCCACCGGCGGCAGATCGGACCAGAGGATCGGCTCGGTCACCGTGAAGCACTGGTCGTGCTGGCCGGCCGTGAGCAGCATCGGCGCGCCCGACTTGTAGGCGTCGTAGAGCATGCCCATCGCGTTGCCGAGGCCGGGCGAGACGTGCACGTTCACCGCGGCCAGGCCGCCGCTGGCCTGCGCGTAGCCGTCGGCCATCGAGATCGCGACCGCCTCCTGCAGGGCGAGGACGTAGCGGATGCCGGGCTCGCGCGCCAGGCCGTCCATGAGCGGCAGCTCGGTGGTGCCCGGGTTGCCGAACATGACGGAGACGCCTTCGCTCTTGAGGATCGACAGGAACGCTTGCTTGCCGGAGATGAATGGCATGGTGGCGGCGATCATACCCTCGGCCGACCCTTGATTCCAGCGGGCCGGAATGAGACGCTTTCCCGGTGTCGGCCTCCGAAACACCGCTGATCCTGCGCGCCGCCCGCCGCGAGCCGACCCCCGTCACGCCCGTCTGGCTCATGCGCCAGGCTGGCCGCTACCTGCCGGAGTATCGCGCGATGCGCGCGCGCCACGGCTTCCTCGAGCTCTGCCGCACGCCGGCGGCGGCCGCCGAGGTGACGCTGCAGCCGGTGCGGCGCCTGGGCGTGGACGCGGCGATCCTGTTCGCCGACATCCTCCTGATCGTCGAGCCGCTCGGCGTCGGCCTGGAGTTCGCGCGTGGCGAGGGGCCCGTCATCCACCGCCCGGTGCGCACCGACGCCGACGTCGCCCGGCTCAAGCCGGTGGACGTGGACGCCAGCGTCGGCTTCGTGTTCGAGACCGTGAAGCTGGTGCGGCGCGAGGTGCCCGCCTCCGTCGCGCTCATCGGCTTCGCCGGCGCGCCGTTCACCGTCGCCTCCTACGTCGTCGAGGGCGGCGCCTCGCGCGACTACCTGCACACCAAGCGGATGATGTACGAGGAGCCGGCCGCCTGGCACCGGCTGATGGACGTGCTCGCCACCGCGACCGCGACCTACCTCAACGGCCAGATCGACGCCGGCGCCCAGGCCGTGCAGCTCTTCGACTCCTGGATCGGCACGCTGGGCCCCGACGACTACCGCGACTACGTGCTGCCCCACACGCGCGCGGTGATCCGCGCGCTGCGGCCAGGCGTGCCGGTCATCCACTTCGGCACCGGCACCGCCACGCTGCTGCCGCTCATGCGCCAGGCCGGCGGCGACGTCATCGGCCTGGACTGGCGCGTGCCGCTCGACGCGGGCTGGAGCGCCGTCGGCCACGACGTCGGCGTGCAGGGCAACCTCGATCCCGCCGCGCTGCTGGCCGGGCCCGCGCACTTCCGCCCGCGCGTGAAGGACATCCTCGCGCGCGCCGGCGGCCGGCCCGGCCACATCTTCAACCTCGGCCACGGCGTGTTCCAGCAGACGCCGCCCGAGCACGTGCAGGCGCTGGTGGACATGGTCCACGAGCTGAGCGCGCGATGAGCACGCGCGAAGCAGTACGATAGGTTTGCGGAGGGATGCCATGGGTCTGACGGGCCGCATCGAGGTGGATCCACACGTCATGCTCGGCAAGCCAGTCATTCGCGGAACAAGGATTACCGTTGAGTTGATTCTGCGGAAGCTCAGCGAAGGTGCGACCGAAGCTGATCTCGCCGATGCTTACCCTCGCTTGACTCGCGAAGACATCCAGGCCGCGCTCGCCTATGCCGCAGACACCGTTGCGCACGAAGAGTCGATCGCCGTAGCCCAGGAGGGACCGTCTTAGCTGATGCGGTCCTCGCCGACGAGAGCTGCGACTTCGCGGTCGTGCGCGCCTTGAGAGTGGCCGGTCACGACGTGATTGCCATTGCCGAGGTCGCACCCCGGTCAACTGATGCGGCAGTGATCGAGACGGCTCTTAAGGATGAGCGAGTCCTCTTGACCGAGGACAGGGACTTCGGCCGACTCGTGTACGCGCAGCGACATCCCTCGCCCGGGGTCGTGCTGATTCGATTCCCTGCTTCGAGTCGTCGGCGGCTCGGAGAGACGCTGGTCAATTTTGTTCGGGTGCACGGTAGCGTGCTTCCTGGCGCGTTTGCGGTCGTCGGACCAGCTCGCGTGCGTCTCACTCGCCCGCCGGAGGGCGGTAGTGACCGTACGGCAGCCGACAGCGATACCCAGCCGACGCAGTGGACCGACTTACAGACCGAAGTCGCGCAGTGCCGGGAATGCTGCGATCGTTGGAAGGGAGAAGTCAAGGATCCGCTGGCGATGGACGAGATACCCGGACCGCCGCCTGACCTGAAACTGCTCTTCGTTGGTGTTGCCCCGACAGCTGCTGGGGGTCAGTCTCGTGGCGGCCACTTCTATTCGGACTCCGCGGACCGTCTACGCCGAGGGCTGTTCGATCTACTTTCGGAGCCCGACTTCGGGCTGGCGCTGCGAGATCTGAGCCTCCGGGATGGCAATCAAAGGTTTCACGAAGCTGGCTATTTCTTTCTGCATGCCGCGAAGGTGCGGCCGGTGACTACGGACGCGCCACCGACCGAGGCGATCATCCACTGTGCTCGTCGACATCTCGCGCGCGAAATCGAATTTCTGAGGCCACGCTCGATCTGCTTTCTCGGTACGAACAATCTGCGCTCGGTGGCGCGCGACCTGTTCGGGAAAGAGATCGGGCCTGAGTGTCGACCGGTCACATTGACTACCGGAACCTGGAACGGGCTGGCCGCCGTGACCCATCAGCCGCGTCGGGGCTGGCAGGATGTGACGCGCCGGACCCTGCGAGCGATGTTGAGCGTGAGGCCAGTAGCGTGAGCGCGATCGACTCGGTGCTCCTCGTCGCCTTCGGGGGGCCGACGGCGCCCGGCGAGATCCGGCCGTTCCTCGAAATCGTCACCCGCGGCCGTCGCATCCCGCCCGAGCGGCTGGAGGAGGTCGCGCACCACTACGAGGCGATGCCGGGCGGCCGCTCGCCGCTCAACGCGCTGACCGAGGCCCAGGCCGCGGGGCTGCGCCGCGCGCTGGCCGCCCAGGGCGTGACGCTGCCGGTGTTCGTCGGCATGCGCAACTGGCATCCGTTCCTGCGCGACACGCTGGCGGCGATGGCGGCGCGCGGTCACCGGCGCGCGCTGGCGATCATCCTGTCGGCGTTCCGGACCGAGGCCTCCTGGGAGCGCTACGTCGCCGACGTCGAGGGCGCGCGCGCGGCGACGGCCGGGGCGCCGGAGATCGCCTTCGCGCCGCCGTGGTTCGCGCACCCTCGCTACGTCGCCGCGCTGGCCGACGGCGTGCGGCGCACGCTGGCCGCGGTGCCCGCCATCGAGCGCGCGGAGGCGCCGCTGGTGTTCACGGCCCACAGCGTGCCGGTGGCGATGGCGCAGGCCTCGCCGTACGTCGCCGACTTCACGGCGACCGCGCGCGCCGTCGCGGCGGCGGCCGGCCACGCGCGCTGGTCGCTGGCCTACCAGAGCCGCAGCGGCAGCCCGCGCGATCCCTGGCTGGAGCCGGACGTGGGCGACGTCGTCAAGGCGCTGGCCAAGGACGGCGCCCGCCACGTCGTGGTGGCGCCGATCGGCTTCGTGTGCGATCACGTGGAGGTGCTGTACGATCTCGACGTGGACGCCCGACGCATCGCCAGCGAGCACGGCCTGACGTTCCACCGCGCCCCCGCCGCCAACGCCCATCCCGAGTTCGTCGCCATGCTGGCCGACCTCGTGCGCGAGGCCGCGTGAAGCTCGTCGTCGTCGGCGGCGGCATGACCGGGCTGGCGGCGGCGCACCGCGCGGTGGAGCTGGCGCGCGAGCGCGGCGTGGCGCTCGAGCTCACGCTGGTCGAGGCGCGCGACCGGCTGGGCGGCACCATCGCCAGCGAGCGCGCGGACGGCTTCCTGATCGAGTCGGGGCCGGACTCGTTCCTGTCCGAGAAGCCGTGGGCGCTCGGCCTCTGCAAGCGCCTGGGCGTCGAGGACCGGCTGGTGCGCACCGACGATCGCTTCCGCAAGGTCTTCGTCTGGTTCGGCGGCCGGCTGCACCCGCTGCCCGACGGCTTCCAGCTGCTGGCGCCGACGGCGATCATGCCCTTCGTCACCTCGTCGCTGTTCTCGCTGCCGGGCAAGGCGCGCATGGCGCTGGACCTCGTGCTGCCGCGCGGCCACGCCGA
>DASSLH010000414.1:0-2880 GCA_035689625.1 Candidatus Methylomirabilota bacterium
GAGGGCGAGCGTCCGAGTGCGCGTGCCCGGCATCGCGCTATGGTACAACAGACGGGTGAGGTCGCCAGCGGTGCCGGTACTCGACCGCTACATCGTGCGCGAGCTCGTCTCGCCCTTCCTCCTCGGCGGCGCGCTGTTCACGTTCTTCCTCGTGATCGATCGCATCTACCAGCTCACCGAGCTGGTGATCACCAAGGGCGTGCCGTTCCACCTCGTCGTGCAGCTGCTGGTGTTCATGCTGCCCTCGTTCCTGGCCCACACGCTGCCGATGGCGCTGCTGGTCGCCGTCCTGCTGGCCGGTGGCCGGCTGGCCGGCGACCTCGAGATCATCGCCTGCAAGGCGGCCGGCGTCAGCATCCTGCGTCTGTTCCGTCCCGTGCTGTTCGCCGCGCTGGTGATCATGGCGGCCACCGCCGCACTCACGCTCGTCATCAACCCGGTCGCCAACCAGGAGTTCCAGCGCCAGCTGTTCAAGATCGTGCAGGCGCGGGCAACCAGCGGCCTGGCCGAGCGCGTGTTCAACCCGACGTTCGGCGACGTCATCATCTACGTCGAGGACGTCAGCGCCTCGCAGGTGGCGCTGCGCGGGCTGCTCGTCTCCGACGAGCGCGATCCGAAGATCTCGCGCATCATCACCGCCCGCGAGGGCCGGCTGCTGACCGACGAGGCCAACCGCCGGATCACCCTGCGGCTGATCAACGGCGCCGTCAGCGAGGCCGACGTGCTGCCGGCGGCGCCGGCGGTGGCGCCGATCGCCGATCCCAAGGTGGGGGCGCCGACCGGTGGCGCCGCCAGCGCCGAGCGCTACCGCCTGACGAACTTCAGCATCTACGACATGAACCTGTCGGTCGACTCGCCACTGAAGTCGGCGCCGCGCGTCGAGAAGCCGGAGAAGGACCTTGCGCTGGGGGACCTGGCCGCGCGCATCGAGGAGCTGCGCGACGATCCCCACGGCCGCGCGCCCTACCTCGTCGAGTGGCACAAGCGCTTCGCGTTTCCCGTCGCCGCGCTCGTGTTCGCACTGATCGCCTTCCCGCTGGCCGTGCGCTCCCACCGCGGCGGCCGCTCGATCGCGCTGGTGGGCAGCCTCGTGATCCTGGTCGGCTACTATGTCGTGCTGACGTCGATGGAGGGCCCGGCGCTGCGGCTCCGCATGCCGGCCTGGCTGGCGATCTGGACACCCAACGTGCTGTTTGCCGCCATCGGCGCCGCGCTGCTGGCCGCCACGACCCGCGAGTGGCGCGCTCCCCAGCTGCGCCCGGTATGGCGCGCGCTCGACGCCGTCGTCCGCGCGATGCCCCAGCGGCGGCGCGGCGCCGCCCGCGCCAGCGGGGGCGGACGCGAGTCCACGCACATCCTCGACCGCTATCTGGTCAAGGAGCAGCTCGTGTTCATGGGCATCGGCCTGGCGGTGGCCGCGACGCTGTTCATCGTGATCGACCTGCTGCAGACGCTGGACCGCTTCATCCGCATCAAGCCGCCGCTGATCTTCGTGTTCGAGCACTTCGCCTACCGGCTGCCGGCCACCCTGCACCAGGGCCTGCCGGTCGTGATGCTGGTGGCGACGATCTTCCTGTTCCTCGCGCTCACGCGCTACCACGAGCTCACCGCGATGAAGGCGGCCGGCATGAGCCTCTACCGCGTCGCCGCGCCGATCCTGCTGCTGGCGATGGTCGTCGCGGTCGTCTCCGGCCTGCTGCAGGAGCTGGTGCTGCCGCGGCTCAACGAGCTGGGCGACGAGGTGGACCGGGTGAAGATCCGCGGCCAGCTGCCGCGCCACCTGCAGTCGCGCGAACGCCTCTGGCTGCGCACCTCCGACAGCCGCTTCTTCCGGGTGGAGCTGCTCAACCCCGCCGTCAACGACATGTACGGGGTCACGGTGCTGGAGGTCGATCAGAAGACGTTCCGGCTGGTCGGCCGCCTGGACGCCCGCCGCGCGCACTGGTCGCCGGAGGGCTGGGAGCTGAGCGACGGCGCCTACCGCGAGTTCGGCCCGCACGGCGAGGTGCAGACGGTGCCGTTCGTGCTGACGGCGCTGGACCTGCAGGAGGAGATCGACGCGTTCACGCGCGTGCAGAAGCAGCCGGAAGCGATGAGCTACCGCGAGCTGCGCGACTACATCGCCCGCCTGGAAGCCACCGGCTTCTCGGTGAAGAAGTACGTCGTGGACCTCGACTCCAAGCTGTCGTTCCCGCTGGTGAACCTCGTGATGGTGCTGGTCGCGATTCCCTTCTCGCTGCAGTCGCCGCGCGGCGGGCGTCTGTTCGGCGTGGCGCTGGCCATCGGCATCATGGCCGGCTATCTCGTCGTGCACTACGTCGCGCTCGCGTTCGCCCGCGCCGACCTGCTGCCGCCGCTGATGGCCGCCTGGACCGCCAACGTCGTCTTCCTCGGCCTCGGGACCTCGCTCTTCCTGCGCGCCAGGACCTGATGCACATGGGGGCCCCGACATGGCCCCCAACCCCCCAGACGTTCGTCGCGCCCCGGCGGAGCCGTGGCGCTCCTCTATCACGCGCGCGGGCGCCAGCGGCGCAGCGCGACGAGCGCCCAGACCGCCTCGACGACGCCGAAGGGCCAGGCGCCCTGCAGGAATCCGTAGGCCGAGGCCAGGGCGCAGGCGGCGGCGAAGGCGAGCACGAAGCCGCGGCCGCGCTGCTCGAGGGCGTAGAACACGAGCATGGCGGTGACGGCGACCAGCCCGAACAGCGTGAGGCGATCCACGGCGGCGCCGCTTCAGCGCCGCGATTCGACGAGGGCGCGGAGCGCGTCTTCCAGCCGCTTCTGCTCGGCGCCGTAGGCGGCCCAGTCGCCGCGCCGCAGCGCGTCCTGGGCGCGCATCCACGCCTCCCAGGCACGCTGGGCGGTGGCGCGGTCGCCGCC
>DASSLH010000415.1:0-4440 GCA_035689625.1 Candidatus Methylomirabilota bacterium
AGCACGGCCAGGCCCGCCGCCGAGCGGCCGAGCGCGCCGGTGACGGCGACGACATCGCCCGGCCGCGCCGTGGAGCGCAGGCACGGGGCGCCGACGACCTCGCCGAGGAGCATGACGTTGACGAACCAGCCGGCCGGCGAGCTCGACGTGTCGCCGCCGACGATCGTGACCGCGTGGGCGTTGCCCAGCGCCAGGGCGCCCTCGTAGAACGCGAGGATCTCGTCGCCGGTCGTCGTCGGCGGGCAGGCCAGCGCGACCAGCGCCCAGCGCGGCCGGCCGCCCATCGAGGCGACGTCGGAGAGGTTCACGGCCAGCGCCTTCCAGCCGATGTCGGCCGGCTCGGCCCAGCGCCGCCGGAAGTGGACGTCCTCGATCAGCAGGTCGGTCTTCGCCAGCAGCACGGCGCCGGCCGTCGGCTCCAGGACCGCGCAGTCGTCGCCGATGCCGACCCGCACGCCGGCGCCGCCGCCGGCGCGAGCCGTCAGCTCGCGGATCGCCCGGACGAGCGCGTCCTCACCTCGCTCGCTCGTCATCAATGAGAGTGGGGGGCCCCGATATGGCCCCCCACAGCCCCCAATGTTCGGGCCGCCCCGGCGAAGCCGTGGCACCCCTCGAAACCCCCGAGCGCTCGGGGCGGCCCGGCGGAGCCGGGGTGCCCCTCGGTCAGGCGCTTGCTCATCGGGCGGCGGCGGGCGCCGGGGCGTTGAGGAAGTTGCCCAGCAGGCGCTTGCCCTCGACGGTCAGGATCGACTCGGGATGGAACTGCACGCCCTCGATCGGCAGCCGCCGGTGGCGCAGCCCCATGATCTCGCCGTCCTCGGCACGCGCGGAGACCTCGAGGTCCGCCGGCACCGTGTCCTCGAGCACGACGAGGGAGTGGTAGCGGGTGGCGACGAACGGGTTCGGCAGCCCCGCGAACACGCCACGGCCGTCGTGGCGGATCGCGGACGTCTTGCCGTGCATCTGCGTGCGCGCGCGGCTCACCGTGGCGCCGAAGGCCTGGCCGATCGCCTGGTGGCCCAGGCAGACGCCGAGGATCGGCGTGCTGGCGCCCAGCCGCCGGATCACGTCGAGCGAGACGCCGGCCTGGTCGGGGTTGCCGGGGCCCGGCGAGATGACGATGCGCTCGGGCGCCATTCGCGCAATCGCGTCCACGTCGAGCGCGTCGTTGCGCACGACCTCGAGCGTGGCCCCCAGCTCGCCGAGGTACTGCACGAGGTTGTAGGTGAACGAGTCGTAGTTGTCGACGACGAGGATCATGGTCGGCGCCGCCCGGCGGCCATGCGGAGCGCCAGCACGAGGCCGCGGGCCTTCGAGCAGGTCTCCTGCCACTCGGTCTTGGGATCGGAGTCGGCCACGATGCCGGCGCCGACCTGGATGGACGCCCGGCGGCCGTGGCAGACGATCGTGCGGATCGTGATGCACGAGTCGAGGTTGCCGGAGTACGAGACGTAGCCCACGGCGCCGGCGTAGGGCCCGCGCTGCGTCGGCTCGATCTCGTCGATGATCTCCATCGCGCGGATCTTCGGCGCGCCGGAGACGGTGCCGGCCGGGAAGGTGGCCCGCAGCACGTCGAAGGCGTCGGCGCCCTTGCGCAGCGTGCCGGCCACGTGGCTGACCAGGTGCATGACGTGCGAGTAGCGCTCGGTCACCATGAACTCGGTGACCTTCACCGAGCCGAGCTCGGCCACGCGGCCCACGTCGTTGCGCCCGAGGTCCACCAGCATCACGTGCTCGGCGCGCTCCTTGGGGTCCGTCTTCATGGCCTGCTCGATGGCCAGGTCCTCGGCCTCGTTGGCGCCGCGCGGGTGCGTGCCGGCGATCGGCCGCTCCTCCACGCGGTCGCCCTCGACCCGCACCAGCACCTCGGGCGAGGAGCCGACGATCGTCGTCTGGCCCAGGCGCAGGTAGAACAGATAGGGCGAGGGATTGATCGTGCGCAGCGCGCGGTAGACCGTGAACGGGTCGGCCTCCAGCCGGGTGTCCAGCCGCCGGGCGATGACGATCTGGTAGGCGTCGCCGGCGGCGATGTGCTCCTTGGCCCGGCGCACGCCGTCGCAGAACGTCGGCTCGTCCATCGTGGAGGTGAAGCCCTCCTCCCCCTGGGCCAGCAGCGGCCCCGGCGCGCTCAGCGTCAGCGCCGGCGTACCGCGCAGCGGGCGGGCGAGCTTGGCCAGCGTCATCCCGATGCGCACGGCGGCGCGGCCGTAGGCGCGGTCGAGCGAGGCGGCGTCGCGCTTGTCCACGTGGGCGCTGGCGATGACGAGCAGGCGGTGGCGCAGGTTGTCGAAGACGAGCAGCGTGTCGCTGAACATGAACACGGTGTCCGGCAGGCCCAGGTCGTCCTGCGCCCGCTTGGGCAGTCGCTCCATGTGACGGACCATGTCGTAGGCGAGGTAGCCGACGGCGCCGCCCTGGAAGCGTGGCAGGCCGGAGACCGGCACCGGCCGGAACTCGGCGAGCAGCCGCCGCAGCGCCTGCAGCGGATCGCGCTCGGCCAGCCGCTGGGGGCGCGCGTTGCCCCGACGCAGGGTGACGACGCCGTCCTTGGCGCTGAGCACCATCAGCGGGTCGGTGCCGAGGAACGAGTAGCGTGCCCACTTCTCGCCGCCCTCGACGGACTCCAGCAGGAAGGAGTAGGGGCCCGGCCGCAGGCGCAGGTAGGCGGACAGCGGCGTGTCCAGATCGGCCGGGAGCTCGGCAAACACGGGCACGAGGTTGCCCTGGCCCGCGAGATCGCGAAACTCCTCGCGGGTCGGGGAGAGCGATGGGATGGCTAAGCCGGCGGAGCTGATGCGGCGCTCAGCGGCGGCGCGCTAGACGGCCAGCGCGTCCAGCTTCTCCTTGAGCTTGGCCTTCGGCACGGCGCCGATCACCTGGTCGACGACCTTGCCCGCTTTCACGAACAGGACCGTGGGGATCGACCGGATGCCGTAACGGCCGGCCAGCCCGTGATTCTCGTCGACGTTGACCTTCGCCAGCGTCACGCGGCCAGCGGATTCCCGGGCGAGGTCCTCGAGAACCGGAGCGATCGCCTTGCACGGCCCACACCACTCGGCCCAGAAGTCCACCATCAGCACGCCCTGATGCGTGCTCAGGGTCTCGTCGAAGTTGGCTTCCGTGAGCTGGACGGTCGATGAATCAGCCATGCGCTTGCGCTCTCCTCCAGTAAAAAGTCAACGCCTACGCTAACATGGCCGTCGCCCCCGCGCAACTTAATGCTTGTCAGTTTGGCACCCCAACGTGCTAGAGTCATCTTTACTCATGGACCCGGCGAAGATCCTAGTGGTGGACGACGAGAAGTCCATCCTCCTCCTGCTCAAGGAGGCGCTGACGCAGTGGGGATACCAGGTCACCACGGCCGCGTCCGCCGTGGAAGCCCTGGAGCTCCTGAAGAGCGGGATCTTCGACGCGATCATCTCCGACATCCGCATGCCCGACATGAGCGGCCTCGACCTGCTGCGCGAGATCCGCAAGCAGGACGAGACGATCGAGGTCGTGATGATGACGGGCTATCCCACGATCGCCTCGGCCGTGCAGGCGCTCAAGGAAGGCGCCTACGACTACCTGTCCAAGCCGCTGATCCTCGACGAGCTGCGCCACCTGATGGCGCGGATGATGGAGCGCCGGTTCCTGCGCGGCGAGGTCAACACCCTACGCGCGCGCCTGGGCGAGGAGCTGGCGGTCAGCGAGCTGGTCGGCTCCTCGGCCTCGATGGCCAAGGTGAAGGACATCATCGGCAAGGTGGCCGTGACCGACTCGCCCGTGCTGATCGAGGGCGAGAGCGGCACCGGCAAGGAACTGGTCGCCGCCGCCATCCACCGGCTGTCCTCGCGGGCCAAGCGGCCATTCATCCCGGTCAACTGCAGCGCGATTCCCCCGGACCTGCTCGAGTCCGAGTTCTTCGGCCACGTGCGCGGCGCCTTCTCGGGTGCGGTGGCCGACGCGCTGGGTCTCTTCCGCGGCGCCGATGAGGGCACGATCTTCCTGGACGAGATCGCCGAGCTGTCACCGGCGCTGCAGGTGAAGCTGCTGCGCGTGCTGCAGGAGATGCAGGTGCGGCCGGTCGGCTCCACCAAGGCGTTCCCGGTGGACGTGCGCGTCATCGCCGCCACCAACCGCGACCTCGAGCGCGCGATGACGGAGGGCAGCTTCCGCCAGGACCTCTTCTACCGGCTCAACGTCGTGCGGATCGTGCTGCCGCCGCTGCGCGAGCGCCGCGACGACATCCCCGCGCTGGTTACGCACTTCCTGCGCCGGTTCAATCGCCGTTTCCACCGCGACGTGCACGGCATGGCGCCGGACGCGCTGGCGGCGCTGAGCGGGTACAGCTTCCCCGGCAACGTGCGCGAGCTGGAGAACCTGATCGAGCGCGCCTACGCGATGGGCGCCCGCGAGCAGATCTCGCTGGCCGACCTGCCCACGCTGGGGCGGACGCCG
>DASSLH010000416.1:0-9850 GCA_035689625.1 Candidatus Methylomirabilota bacterium
GAAGCGCGAGGCCCGGAACGGACGCAGGTCCACGGTGGCCGGCGCGCCGGCGGTGATCCACTCGGCCAGGCAGCGGCCGATGGCCGGCGACGTCTTGAACGAGGTGCCGGAGTCGCCGAGCATGGCCCACAGCCCGTCGGGCCCGACGCGGTCGATGATCGGCCGCGCGTCGGCGCTCATCATGATCATCCCGGCCCAGCCGCCGCGCATGACGGCGCCCGCGAAGGCCGGCCAGCGCGCCGCCAGCGCCCCGCGGCACACGGCCACGTAGCGCTCGTCCACGCTCTCCTCGAACGTGTCGGGATCGGCGTGGGCGGCGCCGAGCTCGACGCCGATCAGCGTGGCGGCGCGGCCCTCGGGCCTGAGCCACGCGTGGTGCACGGCGTCGATCATCGCCGGATGGCGGCGCGCGAGCCCGGCCGGCCAGCGGAAGATCGCGACCTGGATGCGATGCGGCGTCAGCGGATAGTCCAGGCCGAGCGGGGCGAGCAGCGGCGTCGACCAGGCACCGGCCGCGATGACGACGGCGCGCGTGGCGATGCGGCCGGCCGAGGTCTCCACGCCGGTGACGCGCCCGTCCTCGGTCAGCACGCGTAGCACCTCCACGCCCGTCTCGATGCGGGCGCCGCGCACGCGCGCGGCCTCGGCGAACGCGAACGCGGTGGCGGCCGGATCGGCGAAGCCGGACTCCGGCTCCCAGGCGGCGGCGCCGACGTCGGCGAGCTCGATGCCCGGCACCAGCGCGCGAACCTCGTCGGCGGCGATCACCCGCGTCGCGATGCCGATGGCCTGCTGGCGCTCGACGTTGCGCCGCAGGGCGGCGACGTGCGCGTGGCCGACCAGCTGCAGGAAGCCGACGCCCTCGAAGCCGCAGTCGCCGCCGACGGCCTCCGCGAAATTCCTGAAGACCTTCAGGCTCTCGAAGGCCAGCCGCGACTCGGGCTCGTTGGTGTAGTGCATGCGCACGAGCGCGCCCGACTTGCCGGTGGCGCCGGCCGCCAGGTGACGGCGCTCGAGGAGCACGACGTCGCGCACGCCGAGCAGGGCCAGGTGAAAGGCGGTGCTGGTGCCGTTGGCACCCCCGCCGACCACGACGACGTCGGCTGTCCGGGCCATGGTGGACGGGGATTCTAGCATTGGCCGCGCACTTGACAGGGGCCCGCGTCTGTCGAGAATAGTCGCCACCTTACATCACAGTCGAGGTCACGGGAGGCTGCGGCCTCCCGTATCAAACGAGGTGCCCGAATGAGCCAACTGACACGACGTGAGCTCCTCAAGTCCGCCGCAACCGCCGGTGCCGCCGTCGCCCTCGGCCCCGCGCTGGCCGGCCCGGCCGTCGCCCAGACGACGCAGAAGCACGAGCTGGTCGTCGGCCAGGGCGGCGACATCTCCAAGCTCGACCCCCACTTCAGCACCTCGTCGAACGACATCCGGTGGTCGTTCAATCTCTTCGACAACCTCACCAGCCGCCATCCCGACGGCAAGCTCTACCCGGGGCTGGCGACCGAGTGGAAGCTGACGGCGCCCACGACGTGGACGTTCAAGCTGCGCTCGGGCGTGAAGTACCATAACGGCGATCCGTTCTCGTCGGCCGACGCCAAGTTCAGCGTCGAGCGCACCTACGATCCCAACGTCAAGACGATGGTGTCCACCGCGCTCAGCACGATCGACAAGGTCGAGGCGCCGGACCCGACGACGCTGGTCATCCACACCAAGAAGCCGGATCCGCTGCTGCCGGCGCGGCTGGCGTTCTACGGCGGGCAGATCGTGCCCAAGAAGTACGTGGAGTCGGTCGGCAACGACACGTTCAACGCCAAGCCGGTCGGCACCGGCCCGCTGAAGTTCGTGTCGTGGACGAAGGACGACCGGCTGGTGTGCGAGGCCTTCGGCGACTACTGGGGCGGCAAGCCGGACTTCGACCGGCTCGTGATGCGGCCCATCCCGGAGACGGCGCCGCGGATTGCCGCGCTGCTCAAGGGCGAGGTGGACGCGATCACGCAGCTGCCGGCCGACCAGGACGAGCGCGTGGCCGGCAACGCCACGACGCGCGTGCTCGGCGCCCTCTACGCCGGCCTCTACGTGCTGGCCGTCAACAGCAAGCGGCCGCCGCTCGACAACCCGCTCGTGAAGCAGGCGCTCTCCAACGCGATCGACCGCGAGGCGATCGTCAAGGAGCTCTGGCGCAACCGCGGCATCGTGCCCAGCGGCATGGTCGCCAAGGGCGACAACCACTTCGATCCCAAGCTGCCGCCGCTGGCCTACAACCCCGGCAAGGCGCGCGACCTGCTCAAGAAGGCCGGCTACAAGAACGAGGAGATCGTCATCGAGACGACGGTCGCCTACCTGTCCAACGACAAGCAGATGTCGGAGGCGATCCAGGGCATGTGGCGCGACGTCGGCGTCAACGCCAAGGTCGAGGTCATCGAGTACTCGGTGCGCGCCCAGAAGAACCGCGAGAAGTCGTTCAAGGGCGTCTTCTGGTCGGATCCGACCTCGACGCTGGGCGACCCCGACGGGATGGTGTGGCGGCTGATCGGGCCCGGCGGCCCCCAGGACTACTGGCGCCACCCGAAGTTCGACGAGCTGGGCGACGCCGCCCGCTACTCGGTGGACGAGAAGTTCCGGGACAACGCCTACAAGGAGATGGAGAAGATCTTCCTCGAGCAGTTCCCGTGGATCCCCGTGATCCAGCCCTACGAGGACTACGGCCTGCAGAAGTACGTCGAGTTCACGCCGAACCCGAACCAGCAGTTCGAGATCCGGAAGTTCAACTTCAAGTTCAAGCGCGCCTAGCGTGGAGCGGGGCCGGGGCGGCCGGCGACGGCGGCCCCGGCCCCGCGTGAGCGATGCGTAGCCTCCTCGGGTTCCTCGCGCCGAAGCTCCTGCGAGCGCTCGTCTCCGTGTGGCTGGTCACCACCGTGGTGTTCGTCGTCATGCGGCTGTCCGGCGACCCGGTGCCGCTGCTGCTGCCGCCCGACGCGCCGACCAGCGAGATCCTCAAGGTGCGCCACGACCTCGGCCTCGACCGGCCGCTGCCGGTGCAGTACCTCACCTTCGTCGGCAACGCGCTGCGCGGCGACTTCGGCCGCTCGATCCACTTCCGCGTCCCCGCCTGGAGCGTCGTTCTCGACTACCTGCCCGCCACGCTGGAACTGGGGCTCACCGCCTTCGGCCTGGCGCTGCTCGTGGCGGTGCCGATCGGGATGCTCTCGGCCATCAAGCGCAACTCGCCGCTCGACCACGCCGCCATGGGCGTGGCCCTGGTCGGCCAGTCGGCGCCCACGTTCTTCCTCGGCATCCTGTTCATCCTCACGCTCTCGCTGAAGGCCGGCTGGTTCCCGACCTCGGGGCGCGGTGACTGGAGCAACCTCGTGCTGCCGGCGCTGACGCTGGGCGCGTTCTCGATGGCCTCGATCGCGCGGCTCACGCGCTCGGCGGTCCTCGACGTGCTGCGCCAGGACTACGTGCGCACCGCGCGGGCCAAGGGCCTGCCGGAGCTGGCCGTGGTGGTGAAGCACACGCTGAAGAACGCGGCGCTGCCGGTGGTGACGATCACCGGGCTGCAGTTCGGCACGCTGCTGGGCGGCGCCGTCGTGACGGAGACCGTGTTCGCCTGGCCGGGCATCGGCCGGCTGGCCATCCAGTCGATCTACAACCGCGACTATCCGATCGTGCAGTGCACGGTGTTCCTGTCGGCGATCCTGTTCATCGTCCTCAACTTCACGATCGACCTCGTCTATGGCTTCCTCGATCCCCGCGTCCGTCCCCGTTGACGGCATGACCGTCGTCGCGGCGCCCGAGGCGCGCGGCGGCGCCGGCGCCCGGCGCACGCGCCGGCTGGTGATCGCCGGCGGCGTGTTCGTCCTCGCCCTGGCGGTCATGGCGGTGGCGGCGCCGTGGCTGGCGCCGCAGGACCCGCTGCGCCAGGCGCTCCGCGGGCGCCTGGCCGCGCCGACCCTCGACGGCGTCGACGGCCGGGCCCACCTGCTCGGCACCGATCACCTGGGGCGCGATATTCTCTCGCGGGTGATCTGGGGAGCCCGGGTGTCGCTCACGGTCGGTTTCGCGGCCGTCGTCATCGGCGGCCTCCTCGGCGGCGGCCTCGGCATCCTGGCCGGCTATCGCGGCGGCTTCACCGACAGCGTCATCATGACGATCGCCGACGCCCAGCTGGCGTTCCCGTTCATCCTGCTCGCCATCGGCATCATCGCGGTGATCGGCCCCTCGTTCCCGACGCTGATCCTCGTCATCGGGCTGTCGGGCTGGGTCGGCTACGCGCGCGTGCTGCGCTCGCAGGTCCTCGTGCTGCGCTCGCGCGAGTTCGTGGACGCCATCCAGGCGCTCGGCGGCTCGGTCGGCCGCATCGTCATCCGCCACATCCTGCCCAACGTGCTGTCCTCGCTCGTCGTCGTCGCCACCCTCGAGCTGGCGCGGGCCATCGTGCTGGAGGCGACGCTGTCCTTCCTGGGCCTCGGCATCCAGCCGCCGACGCCCTCGTGGGGCGTCATGGTGCAGGAGGGCCGCGAGTACCTCGACAGCGCGTGGTGGATCTCGACCTTCCCTGGCATCGTCCTCATGCTGACCTCGCTCGTCGTGAGCCGCACCGGCGACTGGCTGCGCGACCTGCTCGATCCCACGCTGCGCGGCGAATGAGCGCCGCCGTCAGGAAGGTGGCGCTGGTGACCGGCGCCTCGCGCGGCATCGGGCGCGCCGTCGCCCTGGCGCTGGCGGCGGCGGGCTACGCGATCGGCGTGAACTACGCGGCGCGGCGCGGGGAGGCGGAAGGCCTCGTGGCCGAGATCGCGCGCGGCGGCAGCGGCGCCGTCGCGCTGGCCGCCGACGTCAGCGATCGCACGGCCGTGGAGCGGATGTTCGAGGCGCTCGACGCGCGCTTCGGCCGCCTCGACGCGCTCGTCAACAACGCCGGCGTCGGCCGCCGCGTCGAGCGCCTGACCGACATCGACGACGAGACGTGGCGGCGGACGCTGGCGGTGAACCTCGACGGCGCCTTCTACTGCATGCGCGCGGCCATCCCGCGCCTGCAGCGCGCCGGCGGCGGCCGCATCGTCAACGTCTCCTCGGGCGCTGCCCGCACCGGCGGCGCCGTCGGCGCCCACTACGCCGCCAGCAAGGCCGGGATGCTCGCGCTGACCGCCAAGGCGGCGCGCGAGCTCGCGCGCGACGGCATCGCCGTCAACGCCGTGCTGCCCTCGGTGATCGAGACCGACATGCTGGCGGCGGTGGCGCCCGACGCCGCCGCCCGCGAACGGGCGAAGGCGCAGATCCCGATCGGCCGCTTCGGACGGCCGGACGAGGTCGCCGCCGTCGTGCGCTTCCTGGTAGTCGAGGCGCCCGACTACCTCTCGGGCGAGTGCATCAGCGTGCGCGGCGCCCGGCTCTAGGCCTCAGGCGCACGCCAGCGCGTAGACGTCCAGCACGCCGTCGGGCAGCGGCGTCTCCCGCCAGGTCGTGCCGCCGTCGCGCGTGGCGAAGACCTGGCCGCAGCGCGAGACGCAGGCGACGTGGTCGGCGTCGCCGGGATCGAGCGCCAGCGCCATCATGGTGGCGCGCGCCTTGACGCCGTGGTCCACGCGCGACCAGCTCTTGCCGAGGTTCGTCGAGCGGTAGAGCGAGCCGTCCTCGCTGCGCGCCGCCGGGCTGAGGCAGGCGTAGAGCGTGCGCGGATCGTGGGGCGAGACGCGGACGTCGCGCGCGTAGGTGAGCGGCGAGAAGCGGCCGACCTCCATGTCGCGCCAGTGGGCGCCCCGGTCGTCGCTCTGGAACAGGCCCATGCGCACGGCCAGGAAGACGCTGCCGGGGGCGGCCTCGGAGACGGCCAGCGCGTGGGCGTCCAGCATGCCCTCGGCGAAGCTGTCGCTCTGGATCTTGCTCTTGAGATGGGGCTTGTCGGCCAGCGCCACCAGGTCGGCGCTGCAGTCCGTCCAGTGCTCGCCGCCGTCGAGGCTGCGCATGGCGCCGGCGACCTCGAGCCCGGCGTAGATCTCGTCGGGCGAGCCGGGGACGATCGCGATCCGCATCACGCGGCAGGCGAACGCCATCTTCAGACGCTCGGGCTGCACGGCGCTGGGCAGCCGCGTCCACGTCTGGCCGCCGTCCTCGCTGCGCAGGACGCCGACCGGCGACGTGCCGGCGTACACGACCCGGCCGTCGCGCGGGTGCACGGTGACCGACCACACCTCGAGCCCGCGCGGGCAGCCGGTGCGCGCCCACGTCGCGCCGCCGTCGCCGCTGCGATAGACGCCGTCCTGCGTGCCGGCGAAGACGACGTCGCGCTCGGTCGGGTGCACGGTCACGGCCTGGACGGAGGCGGGCTCCGGCAGGCCCTTGCTGATCGGCGTCCAGCGGTCGTCACCGGCCGCCTGCCTGAACAGTCCGCTGAGCGTCCCGGCCGTGAACCTGCCCGCGCCGACGAAGAGGTCTGACTTGGCCATGGCCCTGCCCTCCCGGTGGCCCAGAGGATAACAGGCCGGCATAATACCCGGCATGTCACCCGAGGAGCGGACGATCTCGGTCGGCGGCATGGCGGTGCACGCCTGGGTCGGCGGGCGCGGCGCGCCGCTGCTGGTCCTGCACGGCGCCGGCGGCAACCGCGGCTGGCGGCGCTGGATGGAGGCGGTCGGCGAGCGCTACAGGATCTGGGCGCCGACCCACCCCGGCTTCGGCCGCTCGGGCGACGCCGAGTGGATGGAGGGCATCGACGACCTCGCGCGTTTCCACCTCTGGCTGATCGAGGCGGCGGGGCTCGGCCGGCCGCACGTGCTCGGGCACTCGATCGGCGGCTGGATCGCCGCCGAGATGGCGGCGATGAGCCCGGGCGCGATCGATCGCCTGATCCTGGTGGCGCCGACCGGCCTCAAGCCCGAGCGCGGCGAGATCCTCGACATCTTCTATCACTCGCCCCAGGAGCTGCGGGACCTGAACGTCCACGATCCGAAGACCGTCCCCGAGTGGGACGAGCTGTTCGGCACGGCGCCGACGCCGGCCGAGCTGGAAATGGCCGAGCGCAACCGCGAGATGACGGCGCGGCTGACCTGGAAGCCGTACATGCACAACCCGCGGCTGGCGCGCTTCCTGCCCCGCGTGACGAATCCCGCGCTGGTCGTGTGGGGGCGCGAGGATCGCATCGTACCGGCCGAGTGCGGCGAGCTGTACCGGGGCGCGCTGCCGAACGCGACGCTGCGCGTGCTCGAGCGCTGCGGCCACCTGCCGCCGATCGAGCAGCCGGACGCCTTCGCCCGGCTGGTGCTGGACTTCCTCGCCGCCGAGGCTCGCGCATGAAGCTCTACTACTTCAGCGAGATGCCGCACCACGAGTACGACGACGCCGAGGGCGAGAAGTACCCGTCGCTGCGGCTGGGCTTCCCCAACCGCTTCTTCGATCGCGCCAAGGCCGCCGCGAACTACCGCCGCTACCTCGACGAGTACGAGCTGGCCGACCAGGTCGGCTACGACGGCCTGATGATCAACGAGCACCACTCCACGCCGTCCTGCGTGAACGTCGGCGCCAACATGACGGCGGCCGTGCTCGCGCGGATCACGCGGCGGGCGAAGCTGCTGATCCTCGGCAACATCCTGCCGATCGAAGACAACCCGGTCCGGATGGCCGAGGAGCTCGCGATGGTGGACCTGATGTCGGAGGGCCGCGTGCTCTCCGGCTTCGTGCGCGGCGTCGGCGTGGAGACGTGGTGGGCCAACGCCAATCCCGTCCACAACCGCGAGCGCTTCGAGGAGTGCCACGACCTGATCCTCAAGTGCTGGACGGAGCCGGGACCGTTCCGCTGGGAGGGCCGGCACTATCACTTCCGTCACGTGAACCCGTGGTGCCTGCCACTGCAGCGCCCTCATCCGCCGATCTGGGTCCCCGGCACCGCCAGCCCGGAGACCGCAGTGTGGGCGGGCCGCCATGGCTACACCTACGTGCCGTTCCTGGTGCCGTTTGCTCTCGCGCGCGAGCTGTTCGACTACTACCGTCAGGGCGCGGCCGAGGCCGGCCGCACGGTGACGCCGGACAACCTCGGCTTCCTCATCTGCGCGGTGACGGCCGACACGAGGGCCCGGGCGCTGGAGGCCGGCCGGCACTTCGTCTGGCGCATGGGCCCCACGCTGCGCGCGCCCGCCGAGTGGTTCTCGCCGGTCGGCATGCGCTCGCGCGCCGGCAACCAGTTCGCGCTCAAGTCGCGCGCCCGCCCGCTGGCCGGCCTGAGCTACGAGGAGCTGGTGGCCGAGCACTTCATCGTCGCCGGCACACCCGACGAGGTCGCCGACACATTCGCGCTCGTGCACCGCGAGCTCGGCATCGGCCACCTGCTGCTGGAGGCGCAGGAGTCGCGCATGGACCATCCGACGACGATGCGCTCGATCGAGCTGATGGGCGCCAAGGTCATCCCGGCGACGGCGCGGCTGTGAGCGGAAGCCTCGAGGGCATCCGGGTGCTGGAGCTGGCCCGCTTCCAGGCGGGCCCGCGCGGCGGCATGCTGCTGAGCGATCTCGGCGCCGAGGTCATCAAGATCGAGCCGCCCGGCGGCGAGGAGACGCGCCGCCATCCGCCGATGGTGCGCGGCCAGAGCGTGTACTTCTCGGTCTACAACCGCGGCAAGAAGAGCGTCTGCCTCGACCTGCGCAGCGCGCGGGGGAAAGAGATCTTCGCCGCGCTCGTGCCCGCGGCCGACGTCGTGCTCGAGAACTTCCGCCCCGGCGTGATGGCGGCGATGGGCTTCGACTATGAGCGCCTGTGCGCGCTGAACCCTTCCATCATCCTGACGTCGGTCTCCGGCTTCGGCCAGTACGGGCCGTACCGCGACCGCCCGGCGTTCGACTCGCTCGGCCAGGCGATGGGCGGCCTGATGTCGCTGACCGGCCAGCTCGACGGCCATCCGATCGGCACCGCCTCGTCCGTCGTGGACCGCTACACCGCGCTGCACGCGACGATCGGCACGCTGGCGGCGCTGCGCCACCGCGAGCGCACGGGCGAAGGCCAGCTCGTCGACGTCTGCCTGCTCGACTCCGCGCTCACGATGGTCGAGATCCCGACGTCGTATTACCTGGCCACCGGCCAGGAGGGCGGCGAGGGCGGCCGGCCGCCGTACCGGGCCAAGGACGGCTGGGTCGTGATCGCCGCCGCCGGCCGCGACATGGCCGGGCGGCTCATGAAGATCGTCGGCGGCCCCGACGACGACACGCCGCTGGCCGGCAGCTCACCCGCCGCCGAGCGCCGCGCGAAGATCGACGGCTGGTGTGCCGCTCACACGGTGGGCGAGATCGTCGCCGCGCTGCTGGAGGCCGGCATTCCCGTCGCGCCGGTCCGCACGATCCCCGAGGTCGCTCAGGACCCGCACCTCTGGCAGCGCGAGATGCTGGTCAAGCGCGAGGACGCGCTGGCCGGCGAGATGTACCTGCCCGGCGCGACGATCAAGCTCTCGAAGACACCCGCCCGCGTGGGCGCCGTGCCGACGCCCGGTCAGCACACCGACGAGGTGCTGGGCGGGCTGCTGGGCTACGACGCGCGCACGCTCGCCGCGCTGCGCGAGGCGGGCGCGATCGCATGACGCCCGGCCGGTACCGGGCCTCCCCGGCCTGGGCGGTGCCGCGGCGCACCTCGCTGGCCGCCTGGCGATCGTTCAACACCACGCTGGACGAGATCTTCTACGACGTCGGGGCGCTGTCGCCGGCCGAGCGCGCCGCGATGGTCCAGCACACCGTCCCGGAAGGCGCGGTGCTCGTCGTGTTTTCCCGGGCAGCCGCGCGCGCCATCCGACATCTGACACCGCTCGGCTTCGTCGCCGAGCAGCACTCGGGAAGCGCCGCCGCCGTCGACACGGTCGTGGTCGCCG
>DASSLH010000417.1:0-3090 GCA_035689625.1 Candidatus Methylomirabilota bacterium
AGCAGACGCTGCAGCAGCGCCGACCCCATGCCGCCGGCCGAGACCGCGAGGAATGCACGACGATCGAGTGTCATCGGTGTCTTCAGTGGCCCGCCATGCTCGGCGTGCCGCTGCCATGGAAGGCTTCGGGGTTTTCCGGGCCCTCGGCGACGCCGGCCGGCTTGGCGGTGTGACTGGCGGCTTCACGCCGGTGCTGCGCTTCCACCGGGACGCCGGCCGCGAGCGCGACGACGGCGGCGGCAACCGCGAGCGAGACCAGCGTGCGCGATGTCATCGAGCGATTCCTCCTTGGGCCCGACGGTAAAGCCGCGCGGCAGCGGACGTTATGACGAGCGTCATGCCGAGTGCGGCGGCCGCTCGGCGCGATCGCCTCACCTGGGGCGATCCCGCCGCACGACGCACACGCCATCGTCCCACTCGCGCGCGAAAGGGCTATCCGCCGTTTCGCTCAACTGCGCGGGATTCTTGCAGGATCGCGAGCGGTCGTCCCCGCCCCCGCGCCGTTCGCATCTGGCCGGGTCGTTGCACGCCTCGCAACGATCACGATGGCCTCAGCGGCAGCGCCTCATCGGCATGAGCCGATCGCGCGGGTCGAGTGATGCGAACGGTGCAGCGTCGTCGCGCGCTCAGCCTGCGGTCCAAGGTCACGGCGGCCGTCATGGCGATCCTCGTCGTCGTGCTGGGCCTGCTCTTCAGCCTGCAGTACCGCTGGGTGCGCGCGGAGCTGATCGAGCGACTGGGCCTGGCCTCGGCGCCGCTCGGCGACGTCATCCGCGGCAGCCTCAAGCACGCGATGCAGACGCGCGATCTCTCCGAGCTCGCCGCCATCGTGGACAACGTGAGCCGGCAGGACGGGGTCGTGAAGGTCTTCGTCGTGGACAAGCGCGGCGAGATCCGCTTCTCGCCGGTGAAGTCCGAGATCGGCACGCGGGTGCCGCTCGGCGACCCGTCCTGTCAGGTGTGCCATCGCGAGGGGCCCGCGAACCGGCGCACGACGGCGATCCTGGCGCTCGGCGGCGGCGAGCGCGTGTACCGCAACGTGACGCCGATCGCCAACGAGCCGGCCTGCTTCGGCTGCCATCCCGCTGCCCAGAAGATCAACGGCGTGCTCATCAGTGACTTCTCGATGGCCGCCATCGACCGCCAGCTGGCCGCCAAGTTCCGCGAGATGGTCATCGGGCTCGTGGTCGCCGTCGGCGCCGCCGCGCTCGGCATCACGGTGCTGATGAACCGGCTGGTCATCGACAAGCTCGAGCGCGTGGTGCAGGCCACCCGCCTGCTCGGCCGCGGCCGCCTCGACGTCGAGGTCGCGGTGGGCCCGCCGGACGAGGTCGGCGAGCTGGCGACCTCGTTCAACGAGATGATCGAGCAGCTGCGACGCACGCAGGAGGTGCGCGACCGCCAGGAGCTGCTGGAGAACGTGCTCGACAAGGTCGACGACTGCGTGCTCGTCTTCCGCGGCGACGGCGTCGTCGTCGCGTTCAACCACGGCGCCGAGCGCGCGTTCGGCCAGCCGGCCGCCGACGTCGTCGGCCGCCGCCCGGCGCTGCTGGGCGAGGAGCACGAGGCGCTGCTGGAGCGCGCCCGGACGGCCGGCGTGTTCAGCACGCGGCTGACGCTGCGCGCGGGCGCGCGCACCTTCCCGGCCCGCGTGCACGTGACGCCGCTGCGCGACGAGGCCGGCGCCCTGCTGGCGATCGTCGTCGTCGCCCAGGACCTCACCGAGGAGCGTGACAAGGAGCGGCTGCAGCTTCAGCTCGTGCAGTCCGAGAAGCTGGCGGCGATGGGCCGCCTGGCCGCCGGCGTCGCCCACGAGCTGAACAACCCGCTCAACAACGCCCTGCTCTGCGCCAAGCTGCTGCTGGAGGACCTGCCGGCCGACGACGCGCGCACCGCCAATGCCCGCCGCGTCGTGGACAACACGCTGCGCTGCAAGGCCATCGTGCGCAGCCTGCTCGACTACGCGCGCCAGTCCGACGTCGAGATGACGCTGGCCGACATGGACGAGCTGGCCGAGTCCACCGTCGGCCTGGTGGCCGCCGATCTCGAGCGCCACGGCGTGCGCTGCGAGCGCCGCTTCGCGCCCGACCTGCCGCCGGTGCTCTGTGACCGCCGGCAGATGCAGCAGGTGCTCGTGAACCTGCTGCGCAACGGGATCGAGGCGATCGATGGTAGCGGCGGGACCGTGCGCGTGTTCACCGCGCCGGGCGCCGCCGAGGACACGGTCGTGCTCGGCGTGACCGACGACGGCTGCGGCATCGCGCCCGAGGGCCTGCGGCGCATCTTCGAGCCGTTCTACACGACCAAGGAGGACGGCGTCGGCCTCGGCCTGGCGCTGTCCTGGAGCATCGTCGAGCGCCACCACGGCCGCATCCGGGTGGAGACCCGGGCCGAGGCGCCGGATCGCGGCAGCACGTTCCTGGTGGAGCTGCCGGTGGCGGAGCGGCCGGCATGAGCGTGGTGCTCGTCGTGGACGACGAGGCCCACGCGCGCGACGCCTGCGCGCAGGCGCTCACGCGCGAGGGCCACCTGGTGGACACCGCGGCCCGGCCAACCGAGGCGCTGGACCGGCTGCGGGCGCGGCCCTACGACGCCGCCGTCGTGGACCTCAAGCTGCCGCAGATGAGCGGCATCGAGCTGCTGCGCGCGCTCCGCAAGCTCGACGGCGACCTCGCGGTGATCGTCGTCACCGGCTACGCCACCGTGGAGACGGCCGTGGAGGCGATGAAGGAGGGCGCCGTCGACTATTTGCAGAAGCCGTTCACGCCCGACGAGCTGCGGCTGGCCGTGCGCAAGGCCCTCGATCGCCAGGAGCTGCTGCACGAGAACCAGGCGCTGCGCGAGCGCCTGGGCGGCCGCGCCGACGCGCCCGCGCTGATCGGCGACAGCGAGCCGATGCTGCAGGTGCACCGCCTCATCGAGCGCGTGGCGGCCACCGACTCCACGGTGCTCGTGATCGGCGAGACCGGCACCGGCAAGGAGCTGGTGGCGCGCGAGGTTCACGCGCGCAGCGCGCGGGCGGCCCAGCCGCTCATCAGCGTGGACTGCGCGGCCATCCCGGCCGAGCTGCTGGAGAGCGAGTTCTTCGGC
>DASSLH010000418.1:0-3375 GCA_035689625.1 Candidatus Methylomirabilota bacterium
GCTGCCCGTCGGCGCCGACGGCCGCGCCCGCCGCGGCACGATCGTGATCGACGGGCTGCCGACCACGCGGGACGCCGAGCTGCAGCAGCACCGCAAGCGCGCGCGCGCCGGCGGCGGCAGCGCCCACGCCACCCAGCCGCTGTCGGGCTCGCGCCTTCAAGATTCCAACCGCCTGGACTTCGCCATCGAGCGCGGCTACGACGCCGAGGCCCAGGTCATGGGGATGGCGATGGAGGGCGTGGACATCGCCGTGCTGTATCCCACCACCGGGCTCAGCCTGATCGCGCGCGACGGGCTCGATCCGCAGCTGTCGCTGGCGCTGTGCCAGGCCTACAACAACTGGATCCACGAGTTCTGCCGCTACAGCCCCGAGCGCCTGAAGTTCGTGGCCATGCTGCCGCTGCACGACGTGCACCTGGCCTGCCGGGAGCTGGTGCGCTGCGTGCGTGAGCTGGGCGCCGTCGGCTCCTTCATCCGTCCCAACCTCGTCAACGGCCACTACTGGCACTCCAACCACTGGGATCCGCTCTACAGCCTGCACGAGGAGCTGGACGTCGCCTGGGGCTTCCACGAGGGAACGGGAGCCTGGTACTCGCACATGAACACGCTCTACGGCGAGAATCGCTTCTACCGGCACGTGGCCAGCCACTGGATCGAGATGCAGCAGGCGCTGATCGCCATGATCATCGGCGGCGTGTTCGAGTTCCATCCGCGGCTGCGGGTGGGCTTCCTGGAGGCGCAGAACTCCTGGGTGCCCGGGCTGCTGTCGCGCATCGAGTGGGACTATCCGCAGTACCGCGACTCCCACGCGCCGTACCTGGCGCTCACGCCACGCGAGTACTTCCGCCGCAACTGCTGGGCGGCCGTGGAGGGCAGCGAGCCGGAGATCGAGGCGACGGCCGGCCTCATCGGCGCCGACCGCATGTGCATCTCGACCGACTATCCGCACTTCGACTCGAACTTCCCCAACGTCGCCGACAACCTGTTGGCGACCTGCTCGCGGGCGACGGCCGCGCAGATCTTCCGGGGCGGCGCCGACCTCTACGGGATCACCGAGGCCGACTTCGCGCGCGCCGACGCCGTGGCCGGGCGCTAGCCGCCGCCGAGGCCGTACTTGCGCAGCTTGTAGCGCAGGCCGCGCTCGGTCAGGCCCAGCAGGTCCGCGGCCCGCGTCTGCACGCCGCCGGCGCGGGCGAGCGCCTCGCCGATCAGCCGCCGCTCGAGCGCCTCGACGACGGCGGACAGGCTGCCCGCCTCACCCGGCTCGGCCCCGCTGGCGGCGAGGCTCAGCGGCAGGTCGGCGGCGCCGATGATGTCGTCGCGGGTGAGCACGACGGCGCGCTCGATCACGTTCTCCAGCTCCCGCACGTTGCCCGGATAGTCGTAGCGCAGCAGCAGGTCGCGCGCCTCGGGGGTCAGCCCGCGGATCGGCTTGCCGTTGCGCTCGGCGAAGCGCGCCAGGAAGTGCTCCAGCAGCCGCGGGATGTCCTCGCGGCGCTCCCGCAGCGGCGGCAGCGCCAGCGTGACGACGTTGATGCGGTAGTAGAGGTCGTCGCGGAACTCGCCGGCGCGCGCCAGCGCCTCCAGGTCGCGATGGGTCGCGGCCAGCAGGCGGACGTCCACCGGCAGCGGCCGGCTGCCGCCCACGCGCTCGATCTCGCGCTCCTGCAGCGCGCGCAGAAGCTTCACCTGCAGGTGGGCGGGCAGGTCGCCGATCTCGTCCAGGAACAGCGTGCCGCCGTGGGCCAGCTCGAAGCGGCCGCGCCGGGCGGCCACCGCGCCCGTGAAGGCGCCCTTCTCGTGACCGAACAGCTCGGACTCCAGCAGCCCCTCGGGCAGCGCCGCGCAGTTCACGCGGACCAGCGGGCCGGCGGCCCGGCGGCTGGCGTAGTGGATGGCCTTGGCGATCAGTTCCTTGCCGGTGCCGCTCTCGCCGCGGATGAGCACGGTCGCGTCGCTGTCGGCCACGCGGCGGACCACCGAGAGCACCTCCTGCATCGCGCCGCTCTCGCCGATGATGCCGGCCACGCGGTGGCGTTCCTCCAGCGCGTCGCGCAGCTCGCGGTTCTCGCGCACGAGGCGCTGGCGGTCGCGTGCCTGGCGGAGGCGGTGCAGCAGCTCCTCGAGGTTCAGCGGCTTGCCGAGGTAGTCGGCAGCGCCGTGCTTGATCGCGGCCACCGCGTCCTCGATCGTCCCGTAGGCCGTCATGACGATCACCGCGACCTCGGGGTCCATCGCGCGGAGCGCCTCGACCAGGGCGATGCCGGACAGGCCGGGCATCTTCTGGTCGGTGAGGACGGCATCGGCGGGGCGCTCGCGGAACGCGGCGACGGCCTCGTCGCCGTCGCCGGCGGCGCGCACGTCGAAGCCGTGGCGCGCGAGGAACCCGCTGACCAGCTCCCGCTGGGCCGGCTCGTCGTCCACCACGAGGACGCGAAACGCCGGCGCGCTCATGGCGGGGCCAGCGGCAGCACGACGCGGAAGCGCGCGCCGCCGCCCGGGGCCGGGGCGGCGTCGAGCGCGCCGCCGTGGGCCTCGACGATCCGGCGCGCGATCGCCAGGCCGAGGCCGAGCCCACCGGGCTTCGTCGTGAAGTAGGGGTCGAAGATGCGCGGCAGCACGTCCGGCGCGATACCGGGCCCGGTGTCGGTGACCGCGAGCACCACGCGATCGCGCGCGCGCTCGGCGCCCAGCGTGAGCAGGCCGCCGCCCGGCATGGCCTGCACGCCGTTCAGCGCCAGGTTCAGCAGCACCTGCTGCAGGTGGTCGCGGTCGGCGGTCAGCGCCGGCAGGTCGGCGGGGACGTCGACGCGCACGCTCACGCCGGCCTCGCGCGCCTGGCCCTCGACCAGCGCGGCCAGGCCGTGGAGCAGGTCGGCGACGTCGAGGACGACCGGCTTGAGCGGCAGCGGTCGGGCCAGCGCGATGAACTGCTCGACGATCGCGTTGAGCCGGCGGACCTCGCCCTGCATGAGGTCCACGAAGCGCGCGTAGTCGGCGGCCGGCTCCGGCGCGAACTCCGCGCGCAGCCGCTGCAGGCCGATCGAGACCGCGTTGAGCGGGTTGCGCACCTCGTGGGCGAAGGCGGCGGCGACGTCGCCGAGCGCGGCCAGCCGCTCGCGCCGGGCCATCGCGAGCTCCAGCGCGCGCACCTCGCGCAGGTGGCGATGCTGCGCGTAGAAGATCAGCCCGAGGCCCAGCGCGCCGGCGAGCAGCGCGGCGCCGGCCAGCGCGACGCCGGCGCGCACGTCGTGGCGCCACGCGGCCGCCATCGGCTCGACGGAGACGTCGATCGCCAGCAGGCCACCGCCGCCGGTCTCGAGCGCCAGCGGCCGCACGATCCGGAAGCGGCGGCCGGCGCCCTCGCCCACGAAG
>DASSLH010000419.1:0-3856 GCA_035689625.1 Candidatus Methylomirabilota bacterium
CTGCGGCGCCTGGCCGACGCTGGCCGAGGCGCGCGGCCTGGAACGGGCACGGCGGCTGCGCTGCGGCCGCTGCGCGGCGGACTGGGCCAGCCGCTGGCTGCTGTGCGTCTACTGCGGCGCCGACGATCACGCGCGGCTGCGCTCGCTCGTCCTCGTCGACGGCGCCGGCGCCACGCCCCACCTGGCGCCGGCCGCCGCGTCGGTGGACGCGTGCACGGCCTGCCGCGGCTACCTCAAGACGATCACCACGCTGGTGCCGACGCCGGCAGACGAGCTGGGGCTCGTGGACCTGGCCACCGTCGAGCTGGACGTCGTGGCGCTCGAGCAGGACTACCGCCGGCCCTCCGGCCTGGGCGCGCCGCTGGGCGCGCGCGTCCAGGTGCGCCGCGGGGCCCGCTGGCGGTCGTGGTCGCGCTAGCCGTGCGGCCCGCGGAATTCTGTCGCGGCCTGCTGAGCGCGCTGCAGGCCTCCGAGGGTCGCCGCAAGCGGCGCAAGCGCGACACGACGCCGGACGCGCTCGGGCTGGCCATCAAGCGCGCCCTGCTCGAGCGCGCCGTCGCCGACGATCCCGAGCCCGCGCAGTTCGAGGCCTGGCTCGTCGCGCGGTGCCAGGACGCCGCCACCACCGTCTCGGTCGGTGCCGCCCGCGCGATGGCGCTCGAGATCTTCGACGAGTGGCGCCTGGCCGGCGCCAGCCCCGCGTTCGGCGCCTGGCTCGCGAGCGGCGCTCCCAGCGCCGACGCCGGCTAGGCTTTCTCGGCGGCGACGCCCGGCGCCCGGCGGCGGACGAGGGCCAGCGCGCCGACGAGGGCGAGGATCATCAGCGTCAGCAGCCCCAGCTCCAGCATCGCGGTGCGCATGGCATCGGGGTGCTGACCGGCCGGCTCCGAGAACTGCGCGGTGACGACCAGGACGCGCCGGATGCTGGCGATGAGACCGACGACGAGGAACGGCTCGGGCACCAGCGCGTGCTCGCGAAACGAGACCTGCACGGTGTAGAGCACCTCGACGATCATGAGCACGAGCAGGAGCTGGTCGAGGACGGTGATGACGCGCGCGGCGAGCGAGCCGTCGACGAGCATGCGCACGAGGGCGACGCCCGCGCTGGCCAGCAGCGCCAGCGCGCTGACGGCCAGCAGCAGGCCGAGCAGGACGTAGACGACGTCCTCGACGCCGGTGAATCCCCGGGCGACCCAGGCGCGCGCGCGCTCGCCGGGCCGCTCGGCCCTCACCACGTCAGGACACGCGCTGCTGCGGCGCCCCCGTCAGTCCCTGGTCGACGGTCTGGGCAACGGACTGCAGCGTATCGGCCACGCCGTGCAGCTGCTCGGCCGCCCGCGTCCGCACACCGCTGGTCGCGTCGTCGATGCTGCCGCGGATCTGATCGCCCCAGAACCACATGACCGCCGCGCCCGTGATCGCACCCACGAGAAAGCTCTTGATCACAATGATCCTCCGTGTGCGAGAGCCGCGCTCCGTTGACCTAGCAAGCGCGGTGCCGGTGGGCGGCCGGCGGCGCGTCAGGCGGGCCAGTCGGCAAGCGGGGCGGCGAAGCGGGCGAGCGGCAGCAGGCGGACGCGGCCGGGGCCGGCGACGCGGGCGCGGTCCTCGGGCGTGTTGTAGCCCCAGTCGGCCAGGAACAGGCGCACGCCGGCCAGCTCGCGACGCTCGGCGGTGGCCTCCAGCGTCTCCAGCATGTCCTCGACGAACCAGAGGCCGCCGGCGTCGGGGCCGAGATTGGCGCGATCGGCGAGGCGGCGCAGGATGTCGGGCTTGGGCACGGGCTTGCCGGGCTCGCGCCCGACGACGGCGATCTCGGCCAGGCGCGGATGCTGGCCCGTGAGCAGCGCGCGCGCGAAGCGCTCGGCCTTGGTGGTGACGATCGTCACCCGCGTGGGGCTGTCCAGGAGCGCAACCATCTGTGGAATGACGCCGGCGTAGAAGCGATGGTGCGCGAGCCAGCCGCCGGGGTCGCGCGCGAACCAGTCGTCGCGCACCTGGTTGAGCGCCTTACCGAGCGCCTCGGCGCCGACGCCGGCCGCCTTCATGAGGCCGGGCGCCGCCTGCAGCCAGGCGTGACGGTCCTTCAGGGCGTCCTCGGACACGCCGGCCAGCAGCGCGTGCACCAGCAGCGGCATCTCCCAGCCGCTCTCGATCAGCGGCCGCAGCGCGGAGAAGCGGGCGGCGATGGCGTCGGGCCGTTTGCGCGTGAGCGCCGGCGGCGGCCAGGCGGCGACGTAGGCCTGCCAGGCGGTCTCGAAGTACTCGGGACGTCCGTCGCAGACGACGCCGTCGAAGTCGAGCGCGAGGATGGCCGGGGCTGTCATGGCCCGCGATTATACGCCGGGCGCCAGCACGGTCCGGTACGCGGCGTAGACCTCGGCGTCGAAGCACACCAGGTCCACGCGGGCCGGGCTCGGGCTGACCGCCAGGAAGGCGCCGATCTCGCGCACGGCGATCCGGCAGGCGCGCGGGATCGGAAATCCGTAGGCGCCGCAGCTGATCGCCGGAAACGCGACGGTGGCGAGCCGCCGCTCGGCCGCCAGCGCCAGCGCCGTGCGATAGCAGGACGCGAGCACGTCGTCCTCCTCGTCGCGGCCGCCGCGCCAGATCGGGCCCACGGTGTGGATCACCCACGCGGCCGGCAGCCGGTAGCCGCGCGTGAGCCGCGACTGCCCGGGCGGGCAGCCGCCGAGCGTGCGGCACTCGGCCAGCAGCTCGGGACCGGCCGCGCGATGGATGGCGCCGTCCACGCCACCGCCGCCCAGCAGCGAGCTGTTGGCGGCGTTGACGATCGCGTCCACGGCCAGCCGCGTGATGTCCTCGCGCAGCAGCCGGACGCGCGACGCGGTCAGCTCTCGCTCGTTCATCGGTGGGCGCGGTAGCCGACGAGGCCGGCGTCCAGCGAGCGCCGGTCGGTGCGGCGCAGGGCGCGGACCATCGCCGGTGTCAGCAGGCGCGTGTGGCGCGCGCCGACGAGGTGCTCGGCCACCCACCAGAGATCGTCCGGGGACGTCATCCAGCCCGGGTGGCTGCCGTCGAAGCGCGCGAGGTCGACCGGGCGCGAGTACGCGCGCAGCGTGCGGTCACCGCGCAGGTTGATGTAGTCGTCGAAGTAGCTCATCACCAGCTCGCGCACGCTGCGGTACACCGGCTCGCGATAGCGCAGGCCGGCGAAGTTCGACTTGGCGATCGCGCCCCAGCCGCCCCGCCGGCCGTAGACCGCGAGCACGTGATCCGTGTCCTGCACGGCCTCGAGGTCCAGCAACAGCGGCGGGAAGCCCAGCACGCGCAGCGCGGCGGCGGCGAAGATCGCGCCCTCCAGGCAGTGCGCGGTGCCGGCGGCCAGCACGCGGCGCGGCGACCACGCCGTCGACGCGTGGTGATAGGGCATCGCGTCGAGGGCGCGCTGCACGCCGTACGGCGTGCGCAGCGCCCGTAACGAGCGCAGCTCGCGCGCGGTGAAGCCGGCGGGCGTCGTCATGTCCCGGGCCGCGTCCGCACGAGTCTACCCGACTCCGCGCGCCGCACGAGCAGCGCCAGCGAGCCGCCCTGTACCGCCAGCGCGGCGACGGTGGCCAGCGCGAAGCCCGCCGCGACGCCGACGCGCTGCAGCGTCGCGCCCAGCACGACGAAGAAGACGGCGAACGCGAAGAGTCCGAGCAGCAGGCCGCGCAGCACCTGCACGGCGGGGGCGGCGCCGGCGCGGTGGGCGAAGATCGCCAGGATCGAGGCGTAGACGGGAAACGTCGCCAGCAGGCCGCTCAGGCGCGGCCCCAGCGCGCCCGCCGCGCCCGTGATGCCGACGACCAGGGCCGTCGTGATCGCCATGCGCGCCGGCAGGTCCCAGCGGGGC